>NZ_LAUM01000034.1:0-8263 GCF_000972265.1 Vibrio sp. ECSMB14106
ACCCAGTATCGCGTCACCCTCACCACGAAACAGAATTCCTTTATGAGCTCGACCATTACAAGTCTCAACCGCCTCGATAGTAGAGCAACGAACGTGGTTACCTTTGCCTAGGTTGATAAAGCTATCTGAGTTGATCACCTCATCAGTACAAGCATCAGCATCGGCAACAGTTCTACCCTCTTTCTCTGAAAGCTTGGTGTAAGAGATTTGTCGTCCCTTCGCATCCAGAAGAATAAATAAGTCTTCAAGTCGGATAATCGAGGCAATTACTTTCATTGCAAAAGAGCTTCCATCAGGGGCTTGGATAAAACCCTTTTTCTTTGTCTTACGTGTCATTTTTTCACCTTTATTTAGTTGCTTTGAAGACAGCACAAAATCGAAATATCGAAAATGTCCCGTTAATGTATAGTTCTCAAATTCAAGGCAAACTTGATAATCGGTAAAGGCCTTCGATATAGGTGTCTGAGCGCGTGACATCGATTAAAGGGCTTACTCAAGTCGAAAAAGACTATAGAAAAAGACTACTTTTTGGTGCCAGACCGTTAATTTCAGAACCTGATATTAGTGCAATGGGACAGTGCTGAATTTAGAACAGAATGAGCACAGCAATGACAAAGTGAATCATCGTGACTAGATAAAGAAACGAACATCAGCAACACTTCTACATTGCTAACACTGGTTGTGAAATTTATCTCTAATGTTAGCTAAACTCGACCTATCGAAGCCGTCGTCAATACGAACTCTAAATCATCAACGTAAGAAAAAAAGAAGAAGCAGAGTAATCTCCACTTCTTAAATAATCAGATAACATCTGTCTCCTCAATCACTCCACCGATGACAGCTCCCGCCAGAAATCCAAGCGCACCAAACGCTACCATCCCCCTCGCCCCGGCAACACGACTGCCAAGCAATGACGCATACTGTGCACCTTTAATTCCCGTGGTTAAGCTCGGCTTAAACCAGCGTTGTTGCGGCTCCGAATGAAAATGTGTTTTCGCCATAATAGTTACCCTTCCTTTAGATATAAAAAAGGCGAGGACAACGCCTCGCCTAAATGACATGAATTGATTGAGCTTACTTAACCGAATCGCATAAATGATTAGCAAAGCTACGAGTCATCATCTGACTTTGGTATCGATTGTTCAGTTTCAGCGTATTGAGCCAGAACTCATCACCATCAACTTCGAATTGCATAAAGGCTTTTTGCTCTTGATTACTGAAGTTCACATCACCTTCAATATCAACGAAGATTCGACCTGGTTTAGTTTTATCTGCCTTCCATGATTTATCAGTGAATGCAGAGTCAATCATCTCGCCAAAAGCATACTGGCAACCGTCTGGACTACCTTCTCGAACGGTATCTATTGCGTCATCCAGATCAGAGCTAAACAGCCCTGCCGATGCACCAAAACTCGTTACTAAAAGTGTTGTTACTACTAATTTTTTCATGTTTATTTTCCTAAATGGATTGATGAATTCACGGTCAGCTACTCGAACGGATCGTGAGATTAAAAAGTGAATCAATTGCGTAAATGGTTGCGG
Source organism: Vibrio sp. ECSMB14106 (assembly GCF_000972265.1). Lineage (NCBI taxonomy): Bacteria > Pseudomonadati > Pseudomonadota > Gammaproteobacteria > Vibrionales > Vibrionaceae > Vibrio > Vibrio sp. ECSMB14106. Next base: position 1,543 of record NZ_LAUM01000034.1, read on the forward strand.
TGATACCGCGCATAAGAAAATGAGATATCGATTAATTGACTAGACCGAAGGAGTTCGATTAGTGAGACGTGAATGTGCTCGCAAGAAACCGCCTAGAGTCTCTCAGAGTGGCTAAGATTCGTGAGTTAGTGCGTTACGAGGATAAATACTCTCCTGACCCTAGCGTTGAGCAGAAGCTAACTGGTTGTGGATATGAAGATGAACGACTCAATACCGTTGAAGTTCTTATACAGATGAGCGCTAAAGGCGTGGGAGCTTTCTTAAATGAAGGTAACGCTGATGACTTCCGAGTATTGAAAGAGCTAGATTCAGGGGATGTGTTCATTAATCACCAAACCAAGAACATTCCAGAATTACTACGTCAACTTAAAACGTGGCTACCTGATGTCGAAGTGCTCTCACCTGACTGGATACGTTACTTGTTGAAGCAAGAGCTCCAAGCGTATCTAGACTCAACCAAGTAGAAGGCAGTGAGCTAATTGAAGTACGTCGTTGGTTTTTTTGATGGTTCGTTGAGATGAAATGCAACCACCAAGACATAATGTTGTTTCTGCTCTCTGTTGTAGTCGCTCCATGTCATCAAGATACCACTATACAGCGCTTTTTAAGCTTTCTATGTTAGGTATGGGAACTGGGGTGTTTTACCAAACTTCGAACCAATACCAGTTAAGGGAAGACTCAAAACGATGCTGTTTTTCAGCGAACGTAACTAAACAGAATAATAACCTGCCACCGGGCTGGGTACTATTAATGACATATTTATCAGTAATTTTATAGCTGAGGCACCGATAAGATCTCACCAAATCATTATCCGCTAGATAACACTTTTCAAATTAGCACCACCAAATTCCCTCCCATTGCCACCGACGCAATGGGAGTTTCCATCAGTACATAAACGTTCCAACACGGTGCGACGGATGTACAATCCTTGTGTTAGGTTTATCAATTAAGGGCTAATACCCCATCACACATTCATCTGCATGAATTGATGAACAGGACAAAACCACAGAGCATTTTTCCTTTACTCGCTCCGGTCAAGTTCCTGTTCATCACAACACTAATAAGCGCTATGCATCTTCCGCCATTACCTTAATTTCATCGAAGCAGTCCATCGATAAATACGACAGAAAATTACTCTCCCACATCGAATAGAACTCAGCGACACTGGATTCAGTAATGGGAACTTCACCCATGTAACGGATGTAAGCCACACCATGACCAAAATCAAAGTCGATTTCTTTCTCAAGCTCAGGCATCAATCCACAGTAACTAAAGTCAGTGATGTAGTTAAAAACCCATAAGTCGTTAAGCCTAGTGATACGAACCTCGACAGGGTGGTATCCTCCATCCTCAATTGAGTAAGCTCTATTTCTAACATTTATCGTTATTACTTGAGTTGAGGACGACACCTTTTCCGACTCGTTACAAATACGGTTTAAAGCATTTTGAAGGTCTATGCTAATCGGTAGCAAAAATCGCTCAACATCAAATTGAAGAGTTAAGTTCATAATAAATTCTCGTTGTAATAATTAAGTAAACCGCCTCAGGACGAGGCTAGGTATGAAAGATTAGTCAGGGTTAGAGGCTAGTGCTCGAAGCTCAGTCTTCACCACTTCATAGCGCTCAGACACCTGATGTAAGAACACATTATCGGGTACAGGATCGAGGATAGAGATAGTTCGCAGGATAGCCGCTAAGAACCCACACGAATTACTACTTCCACCTGTTATTACTGGCTTCAACGCTGCTGACTTGAGGGTTTTACCTACCTGATCATCGAGCAGTGTAAAGATAGTTTCAAGACGCACCCAGCTGTTCGAGAACAACCCCGACGACGAGTTTTTAGAAACACGTATATAGAACTCCTGATCATCTTCTTTGTAGGCAATCTGGTACTCTAGAAAGCTCTCAGACTTAGGACTGAGCTTTGGACTCTGACCTCCTTTAACAATAGTGAACGAATCGACCTCGTTCGCCTTTTCAACTTTTTGGCTCATACAAAATTCTCCTTATTCAGCCAGTTCAATTAACGTTTTAATCGCTTGGGTAGCGTTACTCGTGGAACCCATAACAAAACTTCCACTCCCATCGTCAGCATGGACACAGCACGCCAAGACATAGGGTTCTGTCTTGTCTGGTAGCAAAATGACAAACTCAGGGTTTTCTATCGCATAAGACAGAATGACCTCGGTATCTTCATCTACGTCAGCTAAGTCTTGATCAGTATCACCTCGCTCAATCAAGATCAGGCAGGTGGAAACTTCCTCCCAAAATTTCTCAGCCTCATCACGGTCACCAGACCAAGGAAGCAATAGTTGATGCATCAATTGCTCTTTAATCGGTAAAGGCAACTCCAACCGTTCAGCATCAGTAAGGCTTTTCACAACTTTCATTGAATTTCTCCATCTAAATTCCAGATACAAAAAAGCCCCTGAATAGAACTAACTATTCAGGGGCTATCGTTAATAGAATATATAGGTCAATCTGCTTTATATTCGGGTAACACTAGATTTTCACTGGCTCTCTCGACCATATCAGACAAGGCATTCGCTCCACGTTCTAGCGCTGCCCTATCAAATTTTCGGTAAAAAAGCGTGCTCGACATATCAGCATGATTCAAGACGCGCTGAACAGACGTAACATCCATACCAGAGTTCAGTAGATTACTCGCTACTGAATGCCTCGCAGTATGGAAAACAACCCCCTCAGGGTCGATACCAGCACGATCCAGTATCAACCTCAAAGCTTTACGTGGCGGTGATATATGCGTCCCTTCTCGACTACCGGGAAACACATGTGGATTCCCTGGTTGTTTTAAGTCCTGAAGCTCAGAAAGTAACTCCAACATCAGTGGCGATAAATAGACTAAATGGGGTTTCTTATTTTTGGTCGTTTTGATGAAAAGTGTACGATTATCAAAATCAACGTCACTCCATTGCCTCTCCATTAACTCAGATATTCGACAACCTGTTAACCACAGCAATGCAATCAGATTACCTTTAACCTTACAGTAGTAAGTTCTAGCAACCTTTATCAGTAGAGCTGTCTCGTTCACATCGAGAAAACGAGTCCGAGCATTATTAACAGGCATCAAAGAAACCTTAGTCGCATGGTTTGGGGTATCAAGAACCTTAGAAGACAGTGAGCAAATCACCTTAACTAACGCGATAACATGATTATTAGTTCCAACGGAGTAGGGTTTACCCTTATAGGTTTCAGTCGTGAGGTGGGACTGAAGCTTCATGATGGCGTGTGCTGAGAGCCTATCCATGGGGATTTTGTAGATAGACTTACATCGCAAGAACCGTGTTTCATCATCTCTCCATGACTTCTTACGGGTTTTCGCCCAAGGCAAATAGGTCTCGTGGAAGAAGGTGAAAACATCAGGCATCACAACAGCAGAGCGAGAGTCTCGTTCAATCTTTGGATCAATACCCTCAGCGATTTGTACTTTGAGCTTACGCGCTTTAGCTCTTGCTTCTTCTACCGATAAATCTGGCCACCTGGCAATGGTGATGCTTGATTTCTTCCGGCTCACTGGTGATACATAACGTAGGTGGAAGCGTCGATTTCCAGTACGTCCAACGAGCACCTTTAAACCAATTACACCAGTATCCGAATACTCAATATCACTACTTTTCGACTCAGCTGAATTACTCTTCAATGCCTTTATAGTAGCGGTTGTAAAATAAAACTGTTTTTTCATGGTCAACTCACATAATTATCATAACCATATGAATTAATATAAGTTTTCTCAATTTAACTTTACGGTTAAAAACGGCCTAAGCTGAAGAACTTTCAATATGATGAATAACCACTTTTTCAAATACGTCCACTTATTACATGAAAAATACACTAAAAAACCTGAATACAACCTTTTCAGGGTTTTACGTTCAGAGTCTGATGAAGTCAGGTTACATTCAAGATTTCTAGCCGATATGCTTAACCCTAATGGAAGCCACAGTCATCACAACACCTTCCTTAAACTATTTCTACAACACTTTAAAGACATATTAAATATCGAACAGGGACAAAGTATTACCGTCGATATTGAATACAAAAATATAGACATCTTGATACGCAGTAGAGACACCGCAATTGTAATTGAAAACAAGATCTACGCTTCCGACCAAAAGAAGCAGTTATCAAACTACTATCAAAAAATGAAAGATGAGGGATATAAGAATATCAAGCTCATCTACTTAACTCGAACAGGCTATGAACCTAGCGAGCAAAGCACAGCAGATCTTCCTAAGAAAGTTAAAGAAGATATCATTCTCGCCAGTTATGAGAATCATATCTACGAATGGATTACCCGTTGTACAGAAGTTTCAGCCAGAGACGCACCTTTACGTGAAGCGTGTATTCAATATCTAGACATCATAAGTAAGATCACCAACAAAATTGAGAGTAAAGATCACATGGATGAATTGAAAACATTACTGCGTACTGACAATAACTTAGCTAGAGTCCCTGACCTTCTCAGTGCGTATCAGGAAGTACTAACAGATATTCAAGTCGATATATGGAACAAAATTGCAGATGGTGCGAAACGTGAGTTTTATGAATTACATCAAGATACTGTCACAATGCAGGAGAACCCAAGAGACTTAATCAATAGGTATGTCGAAAACAGAAAGAACTCTAAATACCTTGCTGTCAGTGTAAAACTAAAAGGTTACCAAGATACATATATCTATGTAGAACAAGATCATCATATTTACTTCGGCTTATATTGTGAAAACGGTTCAGATTCTCAAGAGTACATAGATATCATGAAGAAAACTGAAAATTTCACAAACTCATATCAATGGAGTTCAATGCCAATAGGTATCTACGCAGAACCTCAAATCAACTTTAAGAATCTGACACCTGAAGATCTCAGCTATCTATCATTAGACTCTAACAGGCAAAGCTATGCTGACTTTATCATTAATATGCTGAAAGAAATTACAGAGACTTTAAGCCAGCAACCATAGTTCAGAGCAAGCAACTGTGACGGTTAATATCGAGGGGCTCAGGGATAAATCTCAGATACTGTCTTTAGCAATAGTATATTGCCGTCATTCTCGTGTTGCTCAGCGTTGTAATCTCACTTCTAATCATCACTACAACATCAAGAAACAAACATCGGCAACACTCCTACATTGCTATAACAAGGACTGAGATTTATCTCTGAGAGCTTAACAACATACCCATGCAAGACACATCAGATAAACGATGATCTAAGTTCGCCGTTTAATATCCGTCTAGCACGTAAGTTCTATTAGCTGCAAACTCACCGCTTCATACAGAGAGTCTTTCGCTACAAAGAAGCTCGAAGTCTTGTTCAAACTCTGCAGTTCTTGAGCCTTGCTTGTCGAAGTTATAGTCATTCCCTTTTAAACTCTTCAACAATTCGAGAATTGAAGCAATTCTCTGCAAAACTAAAGAGATTTCTTTCACTCTATCGATAAGGTGTTCATCGGCAATAGCATACGAGTAGCTGAAAGATTTAACTCTATAGTGACTATTGCCCCACTGCTCTTCTTGATTTGTTACTTCTGTACTTTCCAAAAGTTTACTCTTGATTAAGTCAGGGGTGACGTCATCATAGATAAGATTCAGGAAAGCATCTGGATTGATACCCACATCTTCCATTATAAGATGGTAAATAAAACTATCGTGACCAACTTGCCGTCCATTATGACTTAGTTCCTTTTGAACCATTATCTTTAGTAACTCATATACAACAACACAATGTCCTGTTATTACTGTATCGTGGCGTAAAGATGCTATATCGAGTGAGCTGGTAGAATGTATATTACAAAGAATTACTTCTATAAAAGCTTCAACTTCGGCAAGAATAGACTTTAAAGCTGTTTTTTGTTCATACCACTTCCCATTAAAGGAAGCTTGAAAAGGATTATTGCCGTGGTATTCGTCAACCAGTCTCTTCATTCTAAAATGTAACCACCCTGAAACCTCTTCCGATTTTGACATTACATCACACACCACCGGTACTTTAAGATTATCATTAGTCAAGGACTTCAATCTCATCCAGACATTGTAGACTTGGTTCCGTTTAACCTGTAACTCCTCATCACGATAAGACTGAAGTAGCGTATTTAAATGCTCATGTTGATAATCAATAAGTTTTTGAAAATCGGGAATCGTATATGAAGGCTCTTTTGATCTTGTTAAACAATGGACGAAGTCATCTAACCCCACCTCGTCAATGGCTTTAATATACTTTCCCGTAGTTTTATCAACCAACATAGAGCGAACATTTAAATTTTCATTCATATTTTCAACCTTTAACTTTTTGAAGGAAACCATCTCTGCACTTTAAAATACACCTACCTTTTGAAATTTATAGAGGCATTGGGTGTTTGTCTATAAATACCGGATATAGACCATATCCGTCGCGTATTTCTATGAAAGGTGTTTGTTGGCAATATTCACCCTAGGTACACGCAAGCGCTATTCATCGCTATATAGCTCACCACGAGGTTGAAGCTAGAAGTTCAGGATATGTACAGGAAGTGTTTTGGAGAGGCTTTATGACCGTTTCTGATGAGCTTTTGATGGGGTTGATAGGTAGGAGATCTGAAAATCTCTATTTTTCATAATACTAGATGGCAAAAAGCCTCAACCGAAGTTGAGGCTTTTCATATCCCCTAAGGGAAGATGTGGCAGGGGTGGAGAGATTCGAACTCCCAACACGCGGATTTGGAATCCG
>NZ_LAUM01000035.1:0-68119 GCF_000972265.1 Vibrio sp. ECSMB14106
AATTCCGCCACGACCGCAGCAAAGCTTTCCTCTCAACTAAGCAAAGAGCCTAGCGAAGAGTATAGTTATATCGATATTGGTGATTCAATATAACGTTGTGTGTTCTTCTTTCATAAAGAAAGAATGGTGGCTACTGCGGGATTTGAACCTGCGACCCCATCATTATGAGTGATGTGCTCTAACCAACTGAGCTAAGTAGCCATCTGAGAGCGAAGTAATATAATATAATCTCGCTTCCAATGCCATTATCTTTTTAAAGATAATTACACTTTAAATTGTGGCTGGGCTACCTGGATTCGAACCAGGGAATGCTGGCATCAAAAGCCAGTGCCTTACCGCTTGGCGATAGCCCAACAGGATATCACTTAAGATATCTCAATATGGTGCGGTCGGAGAGACTTGAACTCTCACACCTCTCGGCGCCAGAACCTAAATCTGGTGCGTCTACCAATTCCGCCACGACCGCTTTACTTTCCTAAAAACTCTTGTCGTTAATAAACATGTGTTTAATAACAAACAGAGTGCTTAGGAAATGGTGGCTACTGCGGGATTTGAACCTGCGACCCCATCATTATGAGTGATGTGCTCTAACCAACTGAGCTAAGTAGCCATTTCCAATTTTTTGTTCATTTTGATACGTTACCGCTTCGCTGTGAACGGGGCGCATTATGCGGAGTTGAGTGAAACCCGTCAACTTTTTTTTTGAATAAATCACGAATAAACATCTGTTCGGTTTCTTTTTAGTCAAAGAGGCGTATTTGTCGGCAAAAAACAGGTCAAAAAGCCGATATATATAGGAAGTTAGGTTTCAGATACAGGGCTATTTCGTCAGAGGAAAAACAAAAAAGGCCAGTGAACTCACTGGCCTTTATCTGATGTAAAATCAGTAATTATACGTTGAAACGGAAGTGAACAACGTCACCATCTTTAACTATGTATTCTTTGCCTTCAAGACGCCATTTACCTGCATCTTTTGCACCGCTCTCACCGTTAAATTCGATAAAGTGATCAAAACCAACAACTTCAGCTCTGATGAAGCCTTTTTCGAAGTCAGTGTGGATTTTACCAGCAGCCTGTGGCGCCGTTGCGCCAATAGGAATCGTCCAAGCTCGAACTTCTTTTACACCAGCAGTAAAGTAAGTTTGAAGAGTTAGTAGTTCGTAACCAGAGCGGATCACTCGGTTAAGGCCTGGTTCTTCGATTCCCATATCTGCCAGGAATTCTTCGCGATCTTCGTCGTCAAGTTCAGAAAGTTCAGATTCGATAGCTGCACAAACAGCAACAACTACGTTGTTTTCGTTTTCTGCGTATTCACGAACCGCGTCTAGGTAAGGATTGTTTTCGAAACCATCTTCCGCAACGTTTGCGATGTACATAGTTGGCTTAAGCGTTAGGAAGTTTAGGTAGCCGATAGCCGCCGCTTCTTCTTTTCCTAGTTCAACTGTACGTGCCATTCCACCTTCAGTAAGAACTGGTAGTAGTTTTTCTAGTACAGTGATCTCGAATTTAGCGTCCTTGTCACCGCCTTTTGCTTTCTTAGCGTTACGTTGAATTGCACGCTCACAGCTGTCTAAGTCAGCCAGCGCAAGTTCAAGGTTGATCACTTCAATATCTTCGATAGGAGATACTTTGCCAGAAACGTGAACGATGTTTTCGTTTTCAAAGCAGCGAACAACGTGACCGATAGCGTCAGTTTCGCGGATGTTTGCAAGGAATTTGTTACCAAGGCCTTCACCTTTAGACGCGCCAGCAACTAAGCCAGCGATATCTACGAATTCCATTGTTGTTGGAAGGATCTTCTGTGGATTAACAATCTTTGCTAATGCATCTAAGCGCAGATCTGGGACCGGAACGATACCTGTGTTTGGTTCGATCGTACAAAATGGAAAGTTTGCTGCTTCGATGCCTGCTTTAGTCAGTGCGTTAAACAGAGTTGACTTACCAACGTTTGGTAGACCAACGATGCCACATTTAAAACCCATGATATAAACCTTATTCTGCTTTGAACGTATGTAAGCGATTTTGTGCTTTTGGTAGGCCATCTTTTAATAAGATGTCTAGGCTGCGAACCGATTCGTCAACGACGGCCTCGATACACTCTTGCTCTTTTTGTGGAGCTTTGCCTAATACATAACCTGCAACTTTATCTTTGTGTCCAGGATGGCCAATGCCTAATCTAAGACGATAGAATTCTTTATTGTTACCCTGTTTGCTGATGATGTCTTTCAGACCGTTGTGTCCGCCGTGACCACCACCTTTTTTAAACTTTCCAATGCCAGGAGGGAGATCTAACTCATCATGAGCCACCATGATCTCTTCTGGTTTAATTTGGTAGAACTTTGCCAGAGCCGCAACTGCTTTGCCTGATAAGTTCATAAAAGTCGTTGGGATCAGCAAACGAAGATCTTCACCATGAACCATGATACGACCCGTAAGGCCAAAGAACTTTGATTCGTTCTTTAGTGTCACGTTGTGTACTCGTGCTAATTCTTCAACTACCCAAGCACCCGCATTGTGGCGAGTTTTGGCGTATTCTGGACCTGGATTAGCCAGTCCAACGAGAAGTTTTATTTGTTGGCTCAAGGTATGGATCTCTCTTGGGATTTCAAAAAGCGCCGTATGATATCACAGTTTATGAAAAAGGTGCGAGCTAGCTGACAGCAACACGATTATTCCTGATTGTGATAAATAGTCGTGCGATATAACTCAGACATAAAAAAAGCACTTCATTTAATGAAGTGCTTAATGTCTTTCTCTAACGTGTTTCTAAACCAAAGCTATTGTAAAAAACTATGAGGCTCTAATTAGTTGAACATCGCTGAGATTGATTCTTCGTTGCTGATGCGACGAATTGCTTCAGCAAGCATGCGAGAAAGGCTTAGCTCAGTAACTTTGCCTGTCGCTGCCATTTCTGGAGAAAGCTTAATTGAATCAGTAACAATAACTTGGTCTAGTACTGAGTTGCGGATGTTTTCTGCAGCAGTACCAGAGAATACCGCGTGAGTTGCGTAAGCGAATACACGCTTAGCACCGCGCTCTTTAAGCGCTTCAGCGGCTTTACATAAAGTACCACCAGTATCGATCATGTCATCAACGATCACACAGTCGCGACCTTCAACATCACCGATTAGGTTCATTACTTCAGAAACGTTAGCGCGTGGGCGACGCTTATCAACGATAGCGATGTCAACATCACCTAGCGCTTTAGCTGTAGCACGAGCACGCACAACACCACCAAGGTCTGGAGAAACCACAACTGGGTTTTCTAGGCCACGGTTCGCCATGTCTTCTAAAAGAACTGGAGTGCCGAAGATGTTATCAACTGGTACATCGAAGAAACCTTGAATTTGCTCTGCGTGTAGGTCAATAGTAAGAACGCGGTCAACGCCAACGTTAGAAAGGAAATCTGCAACAACTTTTGCAGTAATAGGTACACGAGCAGAACGTACACGACGATCTTGACGAGCATAACCGAAGTAAGGGATTACAGCAGTAATACGGCCAGCAGAAGCACGGCGCATTGCGTCAATCATTACCACCAACTCCATAAGGTTGTCATTGGTTGGTGCACAAGTTGATTGAATCAGGAATACATCGCTACCACGAACGTTTTCATTGATTTGTACAGCGACTTCGCCATCAGAAAAACGGTCTACAGTAGCATCTCCAAGAGAGATGTATAGACGATCAGCAATACGTTGGGCTAGTTCAGGTGTTGCGTTACCAGCAAATAGCTTCATATCAGGCACGGTGGAAACCTCGGGTTGCGTCCAGTTTTAAATAGATTGTGGGTGGGCTGATTGATACTCAGCCAAAGTCTCTTTTAAAGGCGAAATGTTTCGTCCTTTCGCCACGAAAGCGGAAACCATGTCAGGCAGTTTTTCTAATACCAACTCGGCTTCTTTTTTGCTGTTAAATTCAGCAAAAACACACGAGCCAGTACCAGTCAGTCTCGACGGCGCGTATTGTAGCAGCCATGAAAGTTGCTTATCAACCTCTGGGTACAGCATTCGCACAATTTTTTCGCAATCGTTTACGTATTCTTGCTCTAGAAGCGTTGATAGCACTCGCTTTGGGGTGTTTCGAGTTAATTCTGAATGTGTGAATATGTCTACAGTAGCTATGCTCACTTGAGGTTTAACAACGAGGTACCATTTTTCATCCGGGTGAGCGGGTTGCAGTTGTTCTCCAACTCCTTCAGCAAAGGCTGCGTGGCCTCTAACGAACACAGGAACATCAGCACCCAGCTTCAATCCGATCTCTGCAAGCTCATCATCAGACAGATTTAGCTGCCATAGATAATTAAGCGCGACCAACACGGTTGCGGCATTTGAAGAGCCTCCACCAATGCCCCCTCCCATAGGAAGCACCTTCTTTAGCACAATATCTGCACCGAAAGAGGTCGATGTATATTGTTGAAGGGCGGTAGCCGCTTTCCAAATCAGGTTGTCTTCGGTCGCAACGTCTGGGATGTCTGGTGTGATGGTAATCGAGCTCGTGTTCTCATTGGCGGTAACCGTCAGTTCATCGCCAAAATCGACGAATTGAAACAAGGTTTGAAGTTCGTGATAGCCATTGTCACGTCGACCAGTGATATAAAGAAATAAATTCAGTTTAGCCGGAGAAGGCCAGTGCGTTGGCGTTGTTATCATTTTTTCAGTGTCCACTTCGAAACTACAATGTTGATTTTGTTACCGTCTTGCTTGAACGATAATCGGGTAGGGAGGGGGATGGTCTCTACATTTGCGTTGTCTTCATCCGACAATTGTTTACTCGGCATTTCTGTATTTCGGTAATGATCAAAATTTAACGTCCATAGCTGGTTGCGGACTTGTTTCGACAGAGACTCAAGTGTGTTTGTGCTATTGAGTTGGTAGCTATCGGCTTGATCTGGAATGCCAAGGAGCCATTGGGGCAGGTGATCTATCGGGATCTGCAAACCTGTCAGTTGCTCAACTAATACAGACGCACTTGCGTGAGTAAATACTTGGTCGTTATAGGTCACGACTTTAGCCCCCGACGGATCTATGGTCAGGTTCAATACGGTTTGACCGAGGAACGTTGTGAGTCTTAATTGACTTTGATTTTGTGAATGTTTCCAAATGAAGTTTAAGCTTTGGCGCTGCTCTGGAGATATGTAGGCGAGCTTGCCCGAGGCTTGGTAGCTTTTTATCTGTAGAAGTCGGTTTTGGTGGGTTTGCCATTCAACGCTGGTCGGCTGTTCGGGCATAGACGAGCAACCCACCATAATTATGGTCATAAAAAGAAGAGACGTGATTTTACGAAGCTTGCTCATATTTGCTCACAACTTGTTCAAATTTATCTAAAAAACGCTTCAACTATAGCATTGAATTCACGAACTCAGGAAAACAAATCCCGCTTGCTCTTTAAATAGAGCCATGCATCAAGTAAAATTCGGCTCTTGTTTCCATTCCCTGATCGAGAACTTCTGATACATGTCTTTGCTTGCCGTAGGTATCAATCACAACACTGCGTCGGTTGAATTGCGCGAAAAAGTCGCTTTTGGTCCAGATAAATTATCTGAGGCACTTAAGCAACTCAACGCAAATGCACACGTAAATGGAAGTGTCATACTTTCTACCTGTAATCGAACTGAAGTGTATTGTGACGTTAAAGGCGTAGCAAAAAACAAGTTGATCGATTGGTTATCAGTGTTCCATCAAGTGAGCCCTGAAGAGTTAAAGCCAAGCCTGTATATCCATGAAGAGCAAGCTGCAATAAAACATTTAATGCGTGTGGCCTGTGGTTTGGACTCTTTGGTGTTAGGTGAACCGCAGATCTTAGGTCAGGTGAAACAAGCTTATACAGATTCAAGAGAGAACCAATCTGTTGATGCTTCAATGGAAAAGCTATTCCAGAAATCCTTCTCTGTTGCGAAACGAGTTCGAACGGAAACTGAAATTGGCGGTAGTGCAGTTTCAGTTGCTTACGCCGCCTGTACGTTAGCCAAACAGATTTTTGAATCAATTGCCGCATCAACGGTGTTATTGGTCGGTGCAGGGGAAACTATTGAACTGGTGGCGAAGCACCTGTCGGCGAATGGTTGTACCAAGATGATTGTGGCTAACCGAACTCGTGAGCGTGCTTTAGGTCTTGCAAAAGAGTTTGGCGCTGAAGTGATCAGCCTCAATGAGATTCCAGACCATCTGCATCGAGCGGATATTGTGATTAGCTCAACAGCAAGCCCATTGCCTATTATAGGTAAGGGAATGGTTGAAACTGCTTTGAAAACAAGAAAGCACCAACCAATGTTGTTGGTTGATATCGCCGTGCCTCGCGACGTTGAATCTCAGGTAGGCGAACTGAATGATGCGTATCTATATTCAGTGGATGATCTGCAGTCGATTGTTGATGGTAATATTGAGCAACGTAAAGTTGAAGCGATTCAAGCTGAAGCGATTGTCAGCGAAGAAAGTGCTGCATTTATGAGTTGGATGCGTTCATTGCAAGCAGTAGACAGTATTCGAGATTACCGTAAATCGGCCAACGAAATACGAGAAGAATTATTAAGTAAGAGTTTGCAATCACTTGCTGCTGGCGGTGACCCCGAGAAAGTTTTACTTGAGCTCAGTAATAAGCTCACAAACAAATTGATCCATGCTCCAACGCGAGCACTCCAAAGTGCAGCAGAGCAAGGAGAACCTGCAAAATTAACGGTCATTAGACAGAGTTTGGGCCTAGAAAACCCTCAATAATATTAGACCCCCAATAAGATAAGACATTATGAAAGCCTCGATTCTAGTAAAGCTTGAAACACTTGTTGAACGCTATGAAGAAGTTCAACATCTACTTGGTGATCCAGATGTAATCGGGAATCAAGACAAATTCCGTGCACTTTCAAGAGAGTATTCTCAACTTGAAGAAGTGACGGCTTGTTTCCAGTCATACCAGCAAGCTCAAGAAGATTTAGAAGCTGCTGAAGAGATGGCAAATGAAGATGACGCAGAAATGCGCGAAATGGCGCAAGAAGAAATCAAAGAGGCGAAAGCGAACATTGAACGTCTGACTGATGAGCTGCAAATTCTTCTTATTCCAAAAGACCCAAATGATGAGCGTAACTGTTTCCTAGAAATCCGCGCAGGTGCGGGGGGGGATGAAGCGGGTATCTTTGCGGGTAACCTTTTCCGTATGTACTCTAAATTTGCCGAGAAAAAAGGTTGGCGTGTCGAGGTGATGAGCAGCAATGTTTCAGAGCAGGGCGGCTTTAAAGAAATGATCGCCAAAATAAGTGGCGACAGTGTTTACGGTACCATGAAATTTGAGTCGGGTGGTCACCGTGTGCAGCGTGTTCCTGAAACGGAATCCCAAGGCCGTGTTCATACTTCTGCATGTACGGTCGCAGTGATGCCTGAGATCCCAGAAGCTGATCTTCCAGAAATCAAGGCTGGCGATCTTAAAATTGATACTTTCCGTGCTTCTGGTGCGGGTGGTCAACACGTTAACACCACGGATTCAGCAATCCGTATTACTCACTTACCAACCGGTACCGTAGTAGAGTGTCAAGACGAGCGCTCTCAGCATAAGAACAAGGCGAAAGCGATGGCTGTGCTTGCGGCTCGTATTGTTCAGGCAGAAGAAGAGCGCCGCGCGGCAGCAGTTTCAGACACACGTCGTAACCTGCTAGGTTCTGGTGACCGTAGTGATCGTATTCGTACGTACAACTACCCACAAGGTCGTGTTTCTGATCACCGCATCAATTTGACAATTTACCGTCTGAACGAAGTGCTTGAAGGCGATATGCAAAGCTTGCTTGATCCTGTTCTTCAAGAGCACCAAGCCGACCAACTTGCTGCACTTTCAGAGCACAACTAATCTGTATGCAGTCAGCATATACGGTTGAAAGCGCTTTAAAATCAGCAATCGTACAGCTTCAAAAGGGTGATAACACATCGCCCTCTATTGATGCTGCGGTACTGCTTTGTCACGTCTTAGACAAACCAAGGTCATACTTGCTTACTTGGCCTGAGAAGCTTCTTACCTCAGAACAAGAGTCCGAATTCAATGCACTTTTAAGGCGACGTTTAACCGGTGAGCCTGTGGCTTATATTGTTGGTGAACGTGAGTTTTGGTCATTGCCATTAAAAGTTTCTCCTTCTACCTTAATCCCACGCCCAGATACTGAGCGTTTGGTTGAAGTCGTTTTGGATAAAGCCTCTGGCAAACAAGGGGCGATTCTGGATCTAGGAACTGGCACTGGGGCAATTGCATTGGCGTTAGCGTCTGAAATGCCAAATAGACCAGTGACGGGTATTGATCTGCGTCCTGAAGCTCAAGAGCTTGCGACAGAAAATGCGAAGCGCTTAAACATCACCAACGCTACGTTTTTACATGGCAGTTGGTTTGAGCCTTTAAGTGAATTAGCTTCTGATGGCAACGATACCAAGTTCTCTTTAATTGTCTCTAACCCACCTTATATTGAGAAAGATGACCCTCATTTATCTCAAGGAGATGTACGTTTTGAGCCAATGACTGCGTTAGTCGCTGAAGAGAAAGGGCTCGCGGATATTCGATACATCTCTGAAAACGCACGCCGCTTTTTAGAAAACGAAGGCTGGCTAGCGTTTGAACATGGTTACGACCAAGGCTTGGCGGTACGTGAGATTATGCAGGCGCTCGGTTATCTCGATGTTGCCACAGAGAAAGATTACGGTGGTAATGACCGAGTGACATTAGGTCGTTACTGTTCATAGTTCGTTGCTGTAATTGGTTACTGACATTAGCTGATGGATAATCGATTACGAACTTGCCAAATTAATACCTTTAACTCGATCATGCATTTAATGCAGAAATACCGGGCATTAACAGGTATTGTGTGGCTCGTGTTAACCAAAGCTCATATAAAAATATAAAGGAATACCATGTACGAAGGTTTAAAACATTTTCACCTATTAACAATTGCGATAAGCGCACTGCTGCTTTCGATTCGTTTCGCTCTTATGATGGCTAACTCTCCAAAGCTTAAGCATCCTTTCTTGCAGCGTTTTCCTCATATCAACGACTCGTTACTGCTGTTATCGGGTATTGGCTTGATTTTTATTACGGGTTTTATTCCATTTACGCCTGCAGCACCATGGTTAACCGAAAAACTCACCTGTGTTATGGCTTACATCGCATTAGGCTTCTTTGCACTTAAGTTGGGTAAGAACAAGCTATTGAGAGTGTTCTCGTTTTTTGGCGCTCTTGGCTGGTTAGCAATGGCAGGCAAAATCGCAATGACGAAGACACCAACATTTTTCGGTTAATTATCTCCTTATTTTCGGTTAACTACCTATGTACGAATTTTTTGATGAAGACTTTGACCAGCTAGAGTTAGCTGAAGGTGCATTGATCTTAAATAAAGCGATTAACCCAGAAACTCAAGACAGTTGGGCTGAGCAAGAGCTTTCAAGATTACTAAAAGATGCTGAATTCGCGTTGGTGAATGAAACCGATGAGCAGCAGAAGTTTGAGTCCTTTATTCGACTATTCTTTTTTGAATGGGGCTTTGCTGGCGATAAAGAGGCGTATTTCTCTTCGGAGAACGCATTTATAGACAAAGTACTTGAGAGGAAGAAGGGGATTCCAGTGAGTCTTGGCGCGATCTTCCTTTTTCTAGGTCGCAAGCTAGGCTTCCCTGTAGAGGGGGTTTCTTTTCCAACTCAGTTTTTGCTTAAAGTGAGTTGGTATGGCCAAGCTGCTCTCTATATCAATCCTTACAACGGCGAATATGTTGGTGTAAAAACCTTACGAGCCTGGTTGATTGGCCATGATGGGCCACTCGCTAAGTTGAAAGCAGAGCATTTAGAGGTCGCTGATCACCCAACGATTATCGGTAAATGGCTAGCGTTACTTAAGAGTGCATTACTACGAGAAGAGCGTTATACGCTGGCATTGAAATGTACAGATCTTGCTTTGACGTTTGTTCCGGATGACCCGTATGAAATCCGCGATCGCGGGTTTATTTATCAGCAGTTAGACTGTCATCAAGTGGCCGCAACAGATTATCAATATTTTATCGACCAATGCCCAGATGACCCTGCATCTGAATTACTGAAATCTCAAGTGAATGTCATGAACGAAAAGACCGTGGTTGTTCACTAATTAATAATTATTTAGAGAGAATATGATGGAACAGAAAACAGTCCATATTGGCGATATGCCAATTGCTAATGATAAGCCATTTACGCTATTTGCAGGCATGAATGTTCTTGAGTCTCGTGATCTCGCTATGCAGATTTGTGAGCACTACGTAAAAGTAACAGAGAAGCTGGGCATCCCTTATGTATTTAAGGCGTCTTTTGATAAAGCGAACCGCAGCTCAGTGCATTCATACCGTGGTCCAGGTATGGAAGAAGGTCTTAAAATCTTCCAAGAACTGAAAGATACCTTTGGCGTGAAGATCATTACTGATATCCACACCGAAGCACAGGCTCAGCCAGTCGCTGATGTGGTTGATGTAATCCAGCTTCCTGCATTCCTAGCTCGTCAAACTGACCTTGTTGAAGCGATGGCGAAAACAGGCTCTGTGATTAACGTAAAGAAACCTCAGTTCATGAGCCCAGATCAAGTGGGTAATATCGTTGATAAGTTTGCTGAGTGCGGTAACGACAACATCATTCTTTGCGAACGTGGTTCTTGCATGGGATATGACAACTTAGTTGTTGATATGCTTGGCTTCGGTGTAATGAAGAAGTCTTCGAACGGTAGCCCAATCATCTTTGACGTGACTCACGCGCTTCAAATGCGTGACCCATCAGGTGCTGCATCTGGCGGTCGTCGCGAGCAAACGGTTGAGCTTGCGAAAGCGGGTCTTGCTACAGGTATTGCAGGTCTGTTTATTGAAGCGCACCCGAACCCAGATCAAGCTCGTTGTGACGGTCCGTCAGCGCTACCTCTCGATAAACTAGAGCCGTTCTTGAAGCAGATGAAAGCGCTTGATGATCTTATCAAAGGATTCGACCACATTGACATTAAATAACTCAGCATAGTTATTTAACATTAAGATAAACAGCAAACGCCCAGTTCTTTGAACTGGGCGTTTTTTATCAGCTAGGGTAACCCGTTATTTACTACGATTGGTATTAACAATGTAGGTGATTACTTGTTGTATTATTCTATTAGTGTGAGGCTTATTCTATTTATAGTAAATTGCTGATATTTATCACACTTTTTAAGTAAACGATTGCCTGTGATGCAGGGGAAGTTTGAGTGTAATCTCATAATTTTGTTACACTTAACTATTAATCTATGCGTGACCAATTCGACATAAATATGAAATCGTCGTGTTACATCGAGAATGTTAATTTAAGATTAGTTATGTTGAAGTCTTATTGTACGAACTCCAGGAAAGGGGTCGCAATAGATTATAAAAAGCAGTGGATTCCCCTAAAAAGTTCAAAGGTATGACAATGAAGCAACGCCTTATTCTAAAGACAGCACTAAGTGCTGCAATCTTAGCTACTCTAGCTGGGTGTTCGTCTCAATCTACTCTAGATTGGAACCAAGATGAAACTTACAAGCTAACGATTCTTCACACTAACGACAATCATGGTCGCTTCTGGCAGAACAAATACGGCGAATACGGCATGTCTGCGCGTAAAACGCTGGTTGATCAACTTCGTGCTGAAGTTGAAGCCGAAGGTGGTAGCGTGTTGCTTCTTTCTGGCGGTGACATTAATACTGGTGTACCAGAGTCCGATCTTCAAGATGCAGAACCTGATTTCAAAGGCATGAACAAGATTGGTTACGATGCAATGGCATTGGGTAACCACGAGTTCGATAATTCACTAGACGTACTACAAAAGCAGATCGACTGGGCTAACTTTCCAATGCTTTCTGCAAACATCTACGATAAAGCGACTGGTGAACGTAAGTTTCAAGCTTATGAGATGTTTGAAAAGCAAGGCATTAAGATTGCAGTTATCGGCCTAACAACTGAAGACACAGCGAAAATTGGGAATCCAGAGTTTATCGCTGGTATCGACTTCCGTGACCCTAAAGAAGAAGCGAAAAAGTTAATCGCTGAATTGAAAGAAACAGAAAGTCCGGATCTGATTTTTGCTGTCACTCATATGGGTCACTACGAAAATGGTCAACGTGGTGTTAACGCACCTGGGGACGTAGCATTGGCTCGTTACCTCAACGAAGGTGATCTCGACATGATCGTAGGTGGTCATTCTCAAGAGCCTGTTTGTATGGAAGGCCCTAACGTTGCGAAGAAAAACTTCACACCGGGTGATGAGTGTAGACCCGACGTACAAAACGGTACTTACATCGTTCAAGCTCACGAGTGGGGTAAGTACGTTGGTCGTGCTGATTACGAATTCCGTAATGGTGAGCTAGAAATGGTGAGCTACGATCTGGTTCCTGTTAACCTTAAGAAGAAAGTTAAGATTGATGGTAAGAAGCAACGAGTTCTTATTCAAGATGAAATCGCCCAAGATCCAGAGCTCCTTGAATTCCTACGTCCTTTCCAAGAGGAAGGTCAAGCTCAGCTAGAAGTTAAGATCGCCGAGACAAATGGCAAGCTTGAAGGTGATCGTAACGTCGTTCGTTTCCAACAGACTAACTTAGGTCGTTTGATTGCTACTTCACACATGGAGCGTGCAAAAGCAGACTTCGCTGTGATGAACTCTGGTGGTGTGCGTGATTCAATTGAAGCGGGCGATGTAACTTACAAAGACGTGCTAAAAGTACAACCATTTGCAAACATTCTGACTTACACAGATATGACGGGTAAAGAAGTACTTGATTACCTAAACGTAGTGGCGACTAAACCAATCGATTCTGGTGCTTACGCTCAGTTTTCTGGCATCTCTATGACAGTAGAAAATGGTGCAGTATCGAATGTATTCATCGGTGGTAAACAGCTTCGCTTGGACGAGACATATCGTTTCACAATACCAAGCTTTAATGCTGCTGGTGGTGATGGCTATCCTAAATTGTCTGACCACCCAGGTTACGTAAACACTGGTTTTGTTGATGCTGAAGTACTGAAAGAGTACCTAGAAGCAAACAGCCCGGTTGACGTGAACAAGTACGCGCCTTCTGGTCAAATGGTTTACAAGTAATTGACCCCAATAAATTTAGTCATTAGATGCTGAATTAGATTGACTCCAGCACCATGATAAATTTAACTAAAGCGACGCCTCGGCGTCGCTTGTTGTTTATATACTGCTTGTTTTTTCTCTATCGTTTGGATTTGTTATGACTCCTGCTATCAATCTTGCTAAAAAAAAGAAAATCGCTCATAGCGTGCATCAATATGATCATGATGCGAATAATACTAATTATGGATTAGAAGCCGTTGAAGCACTTGGTCAGGATCCGAAACGCGTATTCAAAACATTGCTATTTTGTTTGAACGGTGTTGCTAAAGATTTGGCTGTGGCGGTTATTCCTGTCGACCAGAAGCTAAACCTAAAGCTTGCAGCGAAAGCGGCGAAAGGCAAAAAGGCAGAGATGGCGAATCCTGATATTGCACAGAAAACCACAGGCTATGTGGTTGGTGGAATCAGCCCACTTGGCCAGAAAAAAGCATTGCCTACCTTTGTTCATTGCAGTGCTACAGATTTTGAAACGATATGTGTGAGTGCTGGGAAGCGAGGGCTAGAAATTGAACTCGATCCAAAAGACTTAGCACTACTGACTCGCGGCCAGTTTGCTGATTTGTGTATGTAGCAGACTGGCGATAACGCAAGCAATTAATATGTAGAGGTAAGTACCAATCTTCGTATCGAGCTTTGACTTAGCCAACAACAAAAACGCCCACCAAGATAACCTAGTGGGCGTTTTTATATTAGAGAGCAGCTCTACTTCTTCAGGCCTAAAGTACCACCAACACGCTTTGGTGCAGGTTTATTAGGTTTGTTGGAGTCTTGATTACCGCTTCTACGATCGTTGTTATTGCGGTCTGTACGATTGCGATCTGAATTAGAGCGCTCTGAACGAGAGTTCGATTTCCAGTTCTCGGTATTGCCGCCGCTTTCACCATTCGACGAACTACGACCACGCTTTGAATTGGGGGCATGACGGAATTCATCCGCATTGTTACCGCGGTACGTGCGAGTACGGTTCTCGTTTTGATTACGGCGCGCTGTTGAAGTTTGGTTCTCTTCGCGACTGTCAAAAAGTTTCGCGTCAGTCGCTTTACGAATGCGTTGACCTTTCGCGTTCATTTTTGACGCATCTTCAGTACTTACTGAGCCTTCACACATCGCCAAGATTTCAGTGACCTCTTCGTCGCTCAGGTAACGCCATTTGCCATTAGGAATGCCATCTAAAGAGATATTCATAATGCGAACACGACGCAGCTTGAAAACTTCGTAGCCTAGAGCTTCGCACATACGACGAATCTGGCGGTTAAGGCCTTGCGTTAACGTAATCCGGAACGAGAACTTGGTCTCTTTCTCTACCTTACATGGTAAAGTAACAGTATCTAAAATTGGCACGCCCGACGCCATTTTCTTCAAGAATTCAGTTGTAATCGGCTTATCTACGCGCACCACGTATTCTTTCTCGTGGTTGTTACCTGCACGTAGGATTTTGTTTACGATGTCGCCGTCGTTGGTTAGGAAGATAAGGCCATCTGAGGGCTTATCTAGGCGACCAATCGGGAAAATACGCTTGTGGTGGCCGATAAAGTCGACGATGTTGCCAGGAATATCACGCTCAGTGGTACAGGTGATACCTGTTGGTTTATTAAGAGCTATGTAGATAGGCTTCTCTTTCGAGCGGACAGGTTTATTGTCGATCTCAACATCATCACCGTGCATGACTTTGGTACCCATTTCAGGGATCTTACCATTGATAGTAACTCGGCCAGCATCAATGAGTTTGTCGGCTTCGCGGCGTGAGCAAAAACCAGTTTCACTGATGTACTTATTAAGGCGTTTAGCTTGGGATTCTTGTGACATGATATTCTCTTAGCGTTTCACAACGGAAATTTAGATAAACAAAAAGCAACTACAGGATAGTTGCTTTTACGTTTGAATTCGTTAATTGACGACAATTTTAGCACCTAGAGTGTACTTCGGCACTAAATATCTATTGCGCGTCAGATTAGAGCATTAAAGAACGTGTAGCTGGTGTTCTCGACACAATATGATTAACTCGATCGTTTCTGATGTCGCTCTCTATTTTCGAGTTTCTTGTCATTACTTTTTCTCAGCATGACGTAAACGGCACCTGTGCCACCATGAAATTGCTGTGTTGAATGAACACACTGAACATCATTAATTTGCGAGAGCCAATTTGCCACATAGCTTTTCATCATGGCAGGTGGGTTAGAGCGCTCACCCTTACCGTGAACAATAATCACGGTGCGCACATCCATTCTTAGACATTGACGTAAAAATGAAAGCACTTCATTACGAGCATCTTTCAGTGTTTTCCTGTGCAGATCGAGCTTAGCTTGAATTGGATATTTACCTAAGCGCAGTTTCTTGAATACGCCTTCCTGCACGCCATCTTTTTTATAGGCGATAACATCATCTGGCTTTAACATCGGAGAATAGTCGAGCGAGAGATAATCTTTCTCGTCATCAGACAGCCACATAGCAGCTTCACGCTTGGCAAGATGAGATTCTGTGACTCGGTGTACTTTCTGGTGTTCGGCGGTGTCATTGTCGATACGTTTAACATCGCCCATCATTTCTTGGAATAGATCTAAGTCGTCATCATGAGACATAGCGGGTATCTCAAGTTGGATAAGGGTAGGGTAAGTATACCTAAGTTAGTATGGTGTTTAAAAATGAAAAAACCGGAGAAGACAAGAAGCCTACTCCGGTGCAAAGCGTTTTAACGTTTACCTATCAAGAATGATACTTAAAAGTAAATGAGTTAGGCTGAGCAATTCTAATGAGGAGATTTGTCAGTCATAACTTTGTAGATGAAGAAACCTCCATAGAACATCATGAGACCCAAAGCCCCGAAGATTACTATCATTGAAGATAGCCCCACCGCATTACCAAATAGGAGTTCTAGCCAAAAGTCCATGTGTATACCTCAAAGTTATATGACACTACTTAGTGTATTAAGTGGCATTATTGATTCACTGATCTGGATCAATCCTGTTTCATAAGTTAAATATTTGTTGGTGAGTGTGTGTTTTTCGTCACGTTAGGCGTTAGGTTGTACGTCTTTTGTCCGAATGATTCAACTTTGTAAAAAAGAGTGAAAAAAGCCCTTGCGGATAAATTCAGAATCCGTATTATACGCTGCATCGACAGGCAATAAGCCCGTTAGATATCTCGGTGAATAGCGCAGCTTGGTAGCGCATCTGGTTTGGGACCAGAGGGTCGGGGGTTCGAATCCCTCTTCACCGACCACATTAAAGAAAGCCTGCTCATTGAGCAGGCTTTCGTCGTTTTAGGGTATTGAAAATAGGATTTGAACCTAAGTAGGGGGTCGCCTGATGTTCAAAATAAGCTCTTTGTTGATCACATTAAAGAAAGCCGTAGCCCCTTTTATAATAGATAGGGTTACGGCTTTTTTGCATTTTGAAATAGTTAAAGCGCTTATATGGTTTAGATCATGAGGGGGGCTGGGATGCCAGTCTTATCCTCATGGCGAGAAGGTAATGAGGGTGAACCTCGCTAGCTTTTCGCATTAACCTCAAATTGACACTGGGCCTGTTGGCTTTGTGATTGTTGAGTGACATTGAACCCTTTCTCTTCTAATAACTGCAAAAGGTTACCTTCGCCAATCAGGTGTAAAGTACCGACGACCAGCACGTAGTGTCCCTTTGAGTTGAGCTTCCAATCATTGGCAGATAGTTTTTTTGCCCAATCAACGTTGCGATCAGTTAAAAATGCTTTCTCAAGTTCAGATGGCATCTCAGACAGTTTCGCAAAGTCCTCGAGTTTGGTTATATCACCCGCTTTCCAGCCCTCAATAAGGCAACGAACCACACGGTCTGTTTGGTCAAACTCTTCAATGCTAGTCACTAGCCACTCTTTACCAGAATCTTTTTGTCCTGCAATGAGGTCTATTTGAAATTGTAGCGGCTCTAAGCTGATCACTGGAACGTCTTGTATTGTTGCTTTATAGGCGAGTGTTGCGTCTACACCGCCAGCCGAGCCGTAACCAAGGTTTTTTAACTGCTGCATTTGTATCGACAGAGATGCCGCCCAAGGTGGGGAGCTCAGTAGTTGTTGTGTCGGCATACCCAAAGACTTGGAAATGCTCGTTAACAACTGTTTTTGTTCTTCGTTTAATACATCACCCGAGGTCACTGTGGTCGTGGGATACACCACACCCTCTGTCTTTCTTATATCTGTCTCGACAATTAATCCGTCGCTCTCTTTTAACGTGTCAGTGACCTGTGAAGGAAGAGGGTACATGCTCTCATCCCCAACGTGCACGGAACCTAAGATAGTGAGGGTCAGATCATCTTTTTTAGCTTGCCAATAAAGAGGTTCGGCGACAGCTTGCTTTGCTGAAAAGACAAGTGTGAGTAACGTAAGGTACAAAAATGTGCGCAAAGAAAGCTCCTTTAGAAAGACATAAACTCGTTAAAAAAGATTTTGACGGCGTTTTTTAACGGTTTTTTTTGAGAACGACGTCACGTTGTTTGTACGAAAAGTATAACAACACGAACCAACTCTTAAACCTTTCTCTCCATCAGCGATACGATTTTATGAAATTCTCTAAAAATATTGTGATTTAATTCTCATTTATTACGTCAAAATAAAAGTGACGGAAGTGTCGTCAACGCTAAGATTATGATTTTAATGAAAATAATATTTGCTGTATTTCTGAGGTTTGAAGCTGATCACTGAATTAGTCTGATTTAATTC
Source organism: Vibrio sp. ECSMB14106 (assembly GCF_000972265.1). Lineage (NCBI taxonomy): Bacteria > Pseudomonadati > Pseudomonadota > Gammaproteobacteria > Vibrionales > Vibrionaceae > Vibrio > Vibrio sp. ECSMB14106. The sequence continues at coordinate 17,799 of NZ_LAUM01000035.1, forward strand.
ACAGCAAAAAATAAGGTCATATAGTTTACCTAACTTTCAGAAGCGCTCCACTTTGCTTCTTACTCAATTTTCTAAATTTATGGGTGAATACGATGTTGAAGAGAAACTTACTATCTGTAGCGGTACTGGCTGGTTTGGCGGGTTTGGCGGGTTGTGCTGTAACACAAGCACCAGAACAACTGGTGGTTAATGCACTGGCTGATAACCTTGATGTGCAATATGAAATTCTAACCAATCACGGTGCGAATGAGGGTATGGCTTGTCAGGATCTCGGCGCAGAGTGGGCATCATGTAACAAAGTGAACATGACGCTAACTAATGATGGTGAAGCTATTGATTCGAAAGATTGGGCCATCTACTTCCACAGTATTCGTCTTATCTTAGATGTTGATAATGAGCAGTTTAAAATCACTCGTGTAACGGGTGACCTACACAAACTAGAACCGACAGATAAGTTCGATGGTTTTGCCGCTGGTGAAGAAGTGCTTCTTCCACTAACAAGTGAATACTGGCAACTGTTTGAAACCGACTTTATGCCGGGTGCATTTGTAACGGCGCCAAACGCTGAACCTAAGGTGATTGCTTCATTGAATACGGAAGATGTCGCGTCGTTCGTAACTGGTTTGGAAGGAAACAACCTTAAGCGTACACCTGATGACAACAATGTCATGGCAACCGCGGTTACTCGCTTTGAAAAGAATGCAGATCTGGCAACGCAAGACGTTTCAACAACTCTACTACCAACACCAATGTCAGTAGAAGCGGGTGAAGGTTCAGTGAGCATCGCTGGTGGCATTGCCCTACCTAAAGACGCATTCGATGCTGAGCAATTCGCAGCAATTGAAGAACGTGCAGATGTGGTAAACGTAGATGTGAGTGGCGACCTACCTGTGAGTGTCGCTGTTGTTCCTACTCTGTTTACGGGTGATTTAGCGAAATCTGGCGCTTATGAACTAAGCATCTCGGAAGAGGGGATTGCGATTAAAGCGTTTGATAAAACAGGTGCTTTCTACGCAGTTCAGTCTATTTTTGGCCTAATAGACAGTCAGAACGCTGAATCATTACCACAACTGTCGATCCAAGATGCGCCACGCTTTGATTACCGTGGTGTGATGGTGGATGTTGCTCGAAACTTCCACTCAAAAGATGCCATCCTAGCAACGCTAGATCAAATGGCAGCCTACAAGATGAACAAACTGCACCTTCACTTAACGGATGATGAAGGCTGGCGTTTAGAAATCCCAGGTTTACCAGAGCTAACAGATGTAGGGTCTAATCGTTGTTTTGATTTGGAAGAGCAAAGCTGTTTACTGCCTCAGCTAGGTTCGGGTCCAACAACAGACAACTTTGGCTCTGGTTTCTTTAGTAAAGCGGATTACGTCGAGATCTTAAGCTACGCAAAAGCGCGCAGCATCGAAGTAATTCCAGAAATTGATATGCCGGCACACGCTCGTTCTGCTGTGGTATCAATGGAAGCTCGTTACACTCGCCTAACGGCGGAAGGCAAAGAAGCTGAAGCAAGTGAATATCGCTTGATGGATCCACAAGATACTTCAAACGTGACGACGATTCAGTTCTACGATAAACACAGCTTCATTAACCCATGTATGGAATCATCGACTCGCTTTGTTGATAAAGTGATTACTGAAATTGCAGCAATGCACAATGAGGCGGGTATGCCGCTAACGACTTGGCACTTTGGTGGTGATGAAGCGAAAAACATCAAGCTAGGCGCAGGCTTCCAAGATATTAATGCAGAAGACAAAGTGGCATGGAAAGGTAACATTGAGCTAGACAAGCAAGACAAACCATTCCAACAGTCTCCACAATGTCAGTCTTTGATTGCTGATGGTTCAGTGAGTGATTTCGGTCACCTGCCTGGCTACTTTGCAAAAGAAGTATCAAAAATTGTTGCAGACAAAGGCATTCCTCACTTCCAAGCTTGGCAAGATGGCTTGAAGTATGTGGAAGAGGGGGAATCTGGCTTCGCTACTGAAACGACTCGCGTTAACTTCTGGGACGTTCTTTACTGGGGCGGCACTTCATCAGTTTACGACTGGTCTGCGAAAGGTTATGACGTGATTGTCTCTAACCCAGATTACGTATACATGGATATGCCATACGAAGTAGATGCAGCAGAGCGCGGTTACTATTGGGCAACGCGTGCAACGGATACTCGTAAGATGTTCGGTTTCGCACCGGAAAACATGCCACAAAATGCGGAAACGTCATTAGACCGTGACGGCAATGGCTTCAGTGGTAAAGGCGAGATTGAAGCGAAACCTTTCTACGGTTTGTCAGCGCAGCTTTGGTCTGAAACAGTACGTACTGACGAGCAGTATGAATACATGGTATTCCCACGCGTTCTTGCTGCAGCTGAGCGTGCATGGCACCGAGCGGATTGGGAAAACGACTACAAAGTGGGCGTTGAGTATTCTCAAGATACTGACTTAGTGAATAAGCAGGCTCTAAACAGTGACTTTAATCGTTTCGCGAATATTGTTGGCCAACGTGAGCTGGCTAAGCTTGAAAAAGCGGGTATTGATTACCGACTGCCAGTTCCGGGTGCAAAAGTGGTTGATGGCAAGCTAGCGATGAACGTTCAATTTCCAGGTGTAGAACTGCAATACTCTGCTGATGGTGAAAACTGGCTGACTTATGATGAGCAACAACGTCCTTCGGTTTCTGGTGAAACGTACATCCGCTCTATCTCTGAAAGTGGCGAGAAAGTAAGTCGAGTAACTTCGGTAAAATAATCGACAAGCAATATTAATAGAAGGGCTACCCGTAATTTGAGTAAACAGTAGAAAAGGTATCTATTCGGGGAGGAGTGAGTTATAGCCCTGTATTCGTAATGTTTCTGTATAAATGAAAAGCGTACACACTCTATAATGGGGTGTACGCTTTTCTGTTCCCGAAGCTTCAAGGCATGAACTCAGAAATGGCGTTGCCTGAAATCAATCGGCCAGCTTGCCAGGTATTACAGAGTAAGATTAGAGCTCTGTCATGAATGTGCCAACCGGTTTTATTGGTAGATACTTGGCATAAAATGCTGCGTATGCTGCTTCCGGGTTTAGGTCACTGAATACGTCTGGATACAAGATTTTTGCATAGAACTGAATTAAGGCTCCATCAATGATGGTACGGGAAGCACCGTGGTAAGCTGCGTACATACGATTATTCTTTACTGCAGAAATTGAAGACCAACCGATACGGTTTTTAAATCCTGCTAATCGCTCTTTTGCCAATGCAGACTCTACGCCTTCCCCCATGAGCATTGCGTCATCTGCACTGCCAGATTCATAGCCCGTCATTACAATCACATCTGGGTTTGCAGCAATGATTTGTTCTGGGTTTAATTTGCCCCACCATTCTACAAATGGAGACGAGATGTTGTCACCCCCTGCCATTGTTGCGATAGCGCCCCACATGTTTTTACCAAACGTATAACCAACTTCATCAACACCAGAAGCGCCGAATTCGGTGTAAATTTTTGGCTTATCTAGGTTTGCTTTGGCTAATCGCTCGCCGATCATCTCAATATTTTGTTTATATTCATTGGCAATGATCTCGGCACGCTCTTGCTGACCAGTGATCTCACCAATTAGCTTAGTAGTCTGAACATGACGTTCAACGGTTTGCGCATTGTAATCTACGACAACAACGGCAATACCGGCATTCTTCATACGTTCAACGTCTGATGTCAGAGCTTTGAATTGCCAATCCGCAAGCATCACAACGTCTGGATTCAGACTGATTACCTTCTCCATAGAAAAAGCGTTAGTATCTACGCGACCAATTTCTGGAATATCATCAAGCGATGGTCGATGGGTCACATACGCTTTCCAGCTCGCTGAGCGTGCCTGCCAAATGTACTTTGACATACCTACCACGTTGTCATAGGCCGCTTCTGTGCCGATGGCCATGTAGTCTTCAGGGTAGAACCCCACAACAACTCGCTGAGCTGGCGAATCAAACGTCACCTCACGTCCAAGCACATCGGTTACGGTTGTCACTTCGGCAAATGACAGTGTGCTAATACATGTAGCAGCAAGTGTCAGTATATATTTCAGCATCAACAAGGTTCCTTTTAGATTCAATGTGTGAGACGGCTCCAGATCCGCCTGTGGAGGAGTATATTAATTGTTTTGTTAATGATAATGCAACTAACTATCATTAATGATATTATCGCGCCCCTACCGCGAGTCCTTAGCCCGCCGTGTATCAACAATAAACAAAAACAAACTAGGTAATATGGCGTGCAATCCGAAGTATTAGAACAGCTCATCCAGCAACAGAGAAAAAGTGAAAAACGTCGATTTTTGGTTATCGGTGCTTTCTGTGTACTTATTCTGGCCACCTTTATTCTGGACATTATGACAGGTCCGTCTTTGCTCGATGCGACGAAAGTACTTCACTCTCTGTTCGAGTTCATCGGTTTGCCATACCAAGTCGAGCCGTCTACACAAATTATTGTGACCGAACTAAGACTGCCAATTGCAATAATGGCTATTGTTGTTGGTGGTGCTCTTGGTATGGGAGGAGCAGAGATGCAAACTTTGCTCAATAACACGATGGCGAGCCCTTATACGTTAGGTATGGCGGCCGCGGCTGGTTTTGGCGCAGCAATCACTCTGTATATGGGCTCATTCGGGTTAAGCAGCTACTACGCTGTTCCGCTGGGCGCATTTTTATGTTGTATGTTGTCTGCATGCTTTCTATTCTCGTTAGCGTCTACTCGTCATATTAGTTCCGGGCAACTAATTCTGGCTGGTATCGCCCTTTTGTTCTTGTTTCAATCGCTATTATCTCTGGTTCAGTTTGTTTCTTCGCCCGAACTTAGCCAACAGATTCTGTTCTGGTTGTTCGGTAGCCTGACAAAAGCAACTTGGAACACCGTCGCGGTTACGGCTGCTGTTGTTCTTATTGGCGGCGTGTTGTTGCTGAAGGATGCATGGAAGTTGACTGCACTTCGTTTAGGTGAAGAGCGTGCCAAAAGTGTGGGCGTAAATATCACTCGCTTACGCTTCAAAACTTTATTTATTGTCGCGCTTATCACGGCCACGGTGACTAGCTTTGTAGGAATCATCGGCTTTGTTGGCATTGTTGCACCAAATATGGCGAAATCTATGGTGGGCGAAGATCAGCGATTCTATTTACCACTTTCTTTCTTGATTGGAGCTTTCCTGCTTTCTAGCGCATCTGTGCTGTCAAAAACTATTGTTCCGGGCGCACTGTTTCCTATCGGTATCGTAACGGCAATCATTGGTGTGCCGTTCTTCTTCTGGCTGATCTTGGCGAAGAGAGGTTAATCATGTTAGTCGCGAACAAAGTAAACATTAACATTGACACATTAACGCTTGCTAATAACTTTAGCTTCACGCTGGAGCCTGGTCAGGTTACTGCTGTTTTAGGGCCAAATGGCGCTGGTAAAAGCACCTTACTTAAGGCCATTTTTGGTGATGTGAATATGACAAGTGGCTCGGTTTCTCATTACGATGACGAACTCGATACTAAGTTTCTATCATCATGGCGCGCCAAGTTGGGTTACATGCCTCAAGATATTGGTTTACAAGTGAGCTTGAGTGTCATCGAAGTCGTGCTAATGGGGAGATTAGATAGCTTAAGTTTACGCATCGATGACAAGCTTCTTGGTGAAGGGTTACAGATACTCAATAGTATCGGCATGGCGGATTTGGCAAACCGTAATGTGAGTTCTCTCAGCGGCGGTCAACGCCAAATGATCCTTTTCGCTCAAGCGATTATGCGAAATCCTGAGATTATGCTGCTGGATGAACCTGTTAGTGCTTTAGACCTACATCATCAACATGTATTACTCAATCACCTTGTTACCCAAACTCGCGCGAAAAATTATGTGAGTATAATGGTATTGCATGATCTCAACCTTGCTGCTCAATATGCCGATAACCTATTAGTGATAAAGCAGGGTGAATTAGTTAGTGTTGGCTCACCAAAAGACGTCTTGACGACAGAGTTAGTCAAAGATATTTATCAAGTTGAAGCGAAAGTCCATCACGACGAAGACGGCGTCCCATTCATAAGAACCATGAAAGCCAGTTAGTGAAGCTCAGCACTCTGAAATTGATTAAATTTCACTAGATAGACGTCTCTCAAAAGTTATCTAGTCATACTTATGAATATGCGGTGTGTGCAATATACAGCAACGTATTAGCGTCCTAGCCCATTCGTTAACCCCGCATCACCATACAGCTGATGACTCTTTATTTTTTATAACGTAACCTTGGTTAACTTACTCTCTGTTTCCAGCGTAGTGACGGTATTCAAACACCTGACCTTTTTCATTAAACGCATAAACAGAATACTCGTCTTTCTTATCGCCATACTCCATGCCTGGCGAACCTATTGGCATACCTGGAACCGCTAAGCCAATCGCATTGCGTGGTGGGTTTTCTAAAAAGGCTTTCACGTCCTCTGCTGGAATGTGCCCTTCAAATACGTAACCGTCGATCTCTGCCGTATGGCAAGAAGCCAACTCTGGCGTTACTCCTAACTTCTGTTTTATTGGATTCATATCATCGTGGAGTTTCTCTGTCACATCGAACCTAGCATCTCGCATATGTTCAGTCCATTCTGTACAGCAGCCGCAGTAGGGAGATTTATGGTTTAGAACATCAGTCGCGAGAGCCTGTCCTGAAATTGCAGCGAGTGCTGTAAGAGTCATAATTTTACGAATCATGGTTAACCTCATGAATATGGTTTTTGTTGATATTAGAATGTGTGGGTTTAAACAATCTCAGCCTGTTGGCATTGCTTACTACAGTAATTGACGACATCGCCATCGCAGCGCCTGCAACGACAGGGCTAAGCAGAAATCCGAAAAATGGGTAGAGCACACCGGCTGCGATAGGAATACCAAGTGAGTTATAGATGAAGGCACCAAACAGGTTTTGCTTCATGTTTCTCACGGTCGCTTGGGACAACTCGATCGCATTGCTTACTGATAATGGCGATGAGTTGAGTAGCGTCATTTGCGCACTTTCAATCGCGACATCACTGCCACTGCCCATTGCGATTCCTATATCTGCTTGAGCAAGAGCGGGTGCATCGTTAATGCCGTCTCCGACCATGGCAACACTCTTATATTGCTGTTGCAGCTGAACAATATGTTGAGCTTTCTGCTCTGGAAGCACTTCCGAGATAACCTCATCAATACCGACGTCTTTACCTATTGCTTGAGCCACAGAGTCGTTGTCACCCGTTAATAGCACAGTGTGAATTCCGGCGGATTTTAGTTGAGCAATGGCTTGTTTGCTATCTATTTTTAATGCGTCTGAAATGCCAAATATGCCTTCCAGTTTTTGATCGATTACAACGAAGATGGGTGTCCATGCTTGTGTACGACAAAGCTCGATAAAATCCGCGCCAATTTCTGTATTGATACTTAACTGGGTTAGGTACTTAAGCGAGCCAACTTGCACGTTCTTGCCGTTAATTGTTGCTTGAACCCCAAGCCCTCGTTGGTTTTCAAATTCACTGTGTGGGAGTGCTGATACTTCCAAGTTCTCGGCATACTGGCAAACGGCTTTGGCAAGAGGGTGTTCTGAACCGACTTCAACCGAATAGGCGTAAGCCAGTAACTCTTGCTCCGTTAGATTAGGGTAAAAGGCCTGTTGAACGCTTGGTTTGCCTTGGGTCAATGTGCCTGTTTTATCAAACACAACAGCATCGATTTTGCTGGCTGATTGCAACACATCAGCGTCTTTAATAAGAACGCCAAACTCAGCGGCTTTACCTACGCCGACAGTAATCGAAAGCGGTGTGGCTAGGCCTAAGGCACATGGACAGGCGATAATCAGTACTGTGGTTGATACCACTAACATGTAACTGGCGCTTGGTTGTGGACCTACAAAAAACCAAATTAAGGCGGCAACAGCTGCTATTGCGACCACAACCGGAACGAAAACGGCAGAGATAGAGTCTGCAAGCTTGGCGATTGCTGGTTTACTGCTTTGTGCTTGGCGAACCATTTGAATGATTCGAGCCAACATGGTGCTTGAGCCTATGCCGGTCGCTTCAATGATCAGGCTGCCATCACCATTAATGGTGCCCGAAGAAACGCCATCATTAATTGATTTAACGTTGGGTAGTGGTTCACCGGTCAGCATCGACTCATCGATATAAGATTCACCTGAAACTACGACACCATCAACCGGCACTTTCTCTCCGGGTTTTACTCTTACTTGCATGCCGACCTGAATGGCTTCTACGGCGATGGTTTGTTCTTTGCCATCGACAATAACTACCGCTTTTTGTGGCTGTAAGTTAATCAGTGCCTGCAAAGATTTCGTAGTACGAGCTTTGGCTTTGGCTTCGATGTAGTGCCCTAACGAGATAAGGCCGACAATCATCGCGCTCGCCTCAAAGTAGACATGGCGCGATGGTTCTGGGAACCATGATGGAATCAGCACAACCAGCATTGAATAGAACCATGCCGCGCCCGTACCTAGAGCAACCAAGGTATCCATGGTCGCGCGTTTATGCATCAGTGACTGCCAAGCATTAGTGAAGAAGCTACGACCTGAAGTAGCAAGCAGTATCAAACAAACGACACCAACCAAGCCCCAAGCCAGTTGATCGTTAAATGTGGCAATGGTCATGCTGCCACCGAACACGCCCCATGCCATCAGCGGAGCACCGATCACCAATGTACTTACTGAATTTCTAAGGAAGGCTTGTTGAGTACGAAGTTGTTGCTCTTGTTGCTTTTGTTGTTGTGTTGTCGCATCATCTACAAACTCGGCGCCATAACCTGCGGCTTTAACGGATTCTATTAGATCGTTTTCGATGATGTCTCTTGTTTGAGAGGTGAAAACCAAGGCTGTCTGTTCAGCGAGGTTGATTTGCGCTTGGTCGACAAACTCATTCTTTTTCAGCGCTTTCTCTACCGAAGAGACACAACTCGCACACGTCATACCTTCAAGAATAAGGTGATAGGTATATTGGCTAGCTGTGGTTTTATCTTCAGTATCTTCAATCTTTTTATCTGCTTGTTCGTTTTCTGAATCTGAATTAGATAAAAGGTTATCGGCTTCAGAGTAGGGAGCTGCCTGATAACCCACACTTTCGATCAGCTCAATAAGCTCTGATTCTTCAAGTAGAGTAACCAACGATAATTCATCTTTGGTGACTTCTATATTTGAGGCTTGCTCGGTTTGTTGAAGCGCTTGAGTCAGTTTGTTCACGCACTTACCGCAGCTAAGACCAGATAGCGAAAGGTGCAGTTTATTGCCTATGCTATAACCAAGCGTCGCAAGTTGTTCGTTGAGTTGAACGTAACTAGAAGGAGTCGAAATATCGATGTAGGTCGGCGATATATCATTGATCGTCGTATTGTCGAGAACGCCAAACAGTGTACGAACTTTCTTCGCACAACCCATGCAATTTAGGCCGTTGAGCGCGGCTGTGTAATGCTTCATATCGATACTCCAATTCTCATCTACGTCTAACATAAACCTTCCCGTAAGGGTAAGGTCAAACATAAATTAAAGAATTTAATATTTGTTAGAATATTGAGTGGTGGAATGGATGAGGTTTATCGCGAGCGTGGCGAGAATTTACCTTTTAGATCATATGACATGTGCTTATGCTATTGGTTTTCTCCTTCTACGATAGCTTTCGTACAAGATCAGCACATTAATCATTCACTACTGATTGTAGATTTAAGCGGTGGTGATAAAATAGCGCCCAAAATTTAGTGATATTTGTATGTTACAGGCTTTGTAATGGCGATCACTAAAAGAATCACCTACATAATCAAGGTATTTAAATGACGGTTAAAACTCGTTTTGCTCCTAGCCCAACTGGCTATCTTCACGTTGGTGGTGCACGTACTGCACTTTACTCTTGGCTATTCGCTAAGAACCAAGGTGGTGAATTCGTTCTACGTATCGAAGACACGGACCTTGAGCGTAACTCTCAAGAAGCGGTTGATGCAATTCTAGAAGGCATGCAATGGATGGGTATGGAATGGGATGAAGGCCCTTACTACCAATCTAAGCGTTTTGACCGTTACAACGAAATGGTTGATAAGCTGCTTGCTGAAGACAAAGCATTCAAATGTTATGCATCTAAAGAGACACTAGACGAAATTCGTGCAGAGCAAGAAGAAAACAAAGAAATGGCTCGTTACGATGCGAACCACCCTAAAATTGTTGCAGCAAACGAAGCAGCAAAAGAAGGTGATGCATGCGTTATCCGTTTCCGTAACCCTAAAGAAGGCAGCGTAGTATTTGATGACCAAATCCGTGGTCGCATTGAAATCGCGAACAGCCAACTTGATGACCTAATCATTCGTCGTACAGACGGTGCTCCTACTTACAACTTCGTAGTGGTAGTGGATGACTGGGACATGGGTATTACTCACGTTGTTCGTGGTGAAGACCACATCAACAACACACCTCGTCAAATCAACATCTATGAAGCACTAGGCGCGCCAGTTCCAACGTTCGCTCACTGTGCAATGATTCTTGGTGATGACGGTGCGAAACTTTCTAAGCGTCACGGTGCTGTTTCTGTAATGCAATACCGCGACGAAGGTTACCTACCCAATGCACTGAACAACTACTTAGTTCGTTTAGGTTGGTCTCACGGTGACCAAGAGATCTTCTCTCAAGAAGAGATGATTGAATTCTTTAGCCTAAAAGCAATCAGCAAGTCTGCATCTGCATTCAACACTGACAAGCTACTTTGGTTGAACAACCACTACATCAAGACTTCTGAACCTGAGTACGTTGCTAAATACCTGCAATGGCACCTAGATGCACAGAAGATCGATACAACAAGCGGCCCAGCTATCACTGAAGTGATCAAGCTAGTTGGCGAGCGTTGTAACACGCTTATCGAACTTGCTGAGCAATCTCGTTACTTCTACGAAGATTTCTCTGAGTTTGAAGCTGGCGCAGCGAAGAAGCACCTACGTGGTGTAGCTAAAGGTCCACTAGAGCTTGCTCTTGCTAAGGTTGAAGCTCTTGAAGAGTTCACGACAGCAAACATCAAAGACGGTGTGATTGCAGCAGTATGTGAAGAGCTAGAGATCGGCATGGGTAAAATCGGTATGCCACTTCGCGTAGCAGTAACAGGCGGCGGTCAGTCTCCTTCTGTTGATGCAGTGATGGAGCTTGTTGGTAAAGAGCGCGTAATCGCTCGCATCAAGATGGCTCTTGAGTTCATCGCTGAGCGTGAAGCTAACGCTTAATTGAGCGATTGCTAGAATCAAAAAAGGGTCAGTAACTTGGTTACTGACCCTTTTTATTTGTCTCGAGTTTTAGCTAATAAATAAGCTTAAATCTTTTTGAAGATGATTGAGGTGTTGATTCCGCCAAAAGCGAAGTTGTTGCTCATCAGGTATTCAACATCTAATTCACGACCTGAGCCTGTGATGTAATCAAGTTTGCCGCAGCGTTCGTCGATATTTTCAAGATTCAATGTTGGGTTGAACCAACCTGAATGCATCATCTCTAGGCTTAACCAAGCTTCAATCGCACCACACGCACCAAGCGTATGACCAAAGTAGCTTTTCAATGAACTGATTGGCACTTCGCCGAAAATGTTCGCGGTAGCGTTACTTTCCGCAATATCGCCTTTTTCAGTCGCCGTTCCGTGCGCAGAAACATAGCCAATTTTCTCAGCTGGAAGTTGCGCATCTTTCAGTACTTTTTCCATACAGATTTGCATGGTTTCCATTTGAGGTTGGGTCACATGAGCAGCATCGCAGTTGCTGGCAAAACCAATGATCTCAGCGTAGATCTTCGCACCACGAGCCACGGCATGTTCATACTCTTCAAGAACAAGCGTACCTGCGCCTTCACCGATGACAAGGCCATCGCGCCCACTGTCGTAAGGGCTAGGAGATTTTTTTGGTGTGTCGTTTTTTAAACTGGTAGCAAAAAGGGTATCGAAAACGGCAGACTCAGTTGGGCATAGCTCTTCACCACCACCGGCAACCATCACGGTTTGGTAGCCGTGCTTAATCGCTTCATAGGCATAACCAATCGCTTGGCTTCCTGAAGTACACGCACTGCTGGTGGGAATCACGCGGCCGCGCAAACCGAAGAACAGACCCACATTGACCGCAGCGGTGTGTGGCATCATTTGAACGTAAGTGGTTGCGGTAATCGCACGTGTCGACTTCTCGTTCAGCATCACGCCAAACGCACCAACGGCATCAGTACTGCCGGTTGAAGAACCGTAAGCAATACCGGTTTCACCATTGGTTAAAATATCGTGGCCGATCAGCCCTGCTTGCTCCAATGCATTCTCAGTAGCAACCGTTGCTAGGCGTGATACACGCCCCATGCCACGAACCTGTTTACGCTTATAGTGTTTTGGTAATTGGAAATCATCAATAGGTGCAGCAAGCTTGGTGTTGAGGCCATCGTACTGCTCAAAGCTTGGCATATATTGAGTGGCATTTTCACAGGCTTTTAGTTTTGGTTCGATGTGCTGCCAATCATTACCAAAGGCAGTAACACCAGACATGCCAGTTACAACAACGCGGCGGGTCATACTAAGCCTCCATTGACTGAAATCACTTGGCGAGTAACGTAGCCTGCAATATCAGACATTAGGTAACTCACTAGTCCTGCGACTTCTTCTGGCTCACCCATACGGCGCAGTGGTACTTGAGGAAGCGCATGATCTTTCACGTGCTCGTCAACCATGCCGGTATCAATTAATCCTGGAGCGACACAGTTTACCGTGATCTTGCGTTTCGCTAGCTCTAGAGCCAGAGATTTAGTCGCACCAATCACGCCGGCTTTTGCTGCCGCATAGTTGGTTTGACCGCGGTTACCCATGATGCCCGATACAGAAGCCAGAGTAACGATGCGACCGCCTTTGCGTTTCTGAACCATTGGCATCACACAGGGGTGAAGCACGTTGTAGAAGCTATCAAGGTTGGTATGGATAACACCATCCCATTCTTCTTCAGTCATAGCTGGGAAGGCAGTGTCACGAGTAATCCCCGCATTGTTCACCACACCATAGTAAGCGCCGTGCTCAGCAATATCTGACTCAAGCGTTTCGCGACACTCGCTGCGGTTGCTGATATCAAATTGGATCAGACGCCCCGTGCCACCCATTTCGGTTATCGACTTTAGCGTCTCTTCAGCACCTTGCTTGTCACCCATGTAATGAACGGCGATTTCAAATCCGTCTTTTGCAAGTTGAATTGCGATCGCTTTACCAATGCCTTTACTGGCACCAGTGACTAAAACCTGACGGGTCATGATGGGCTCCTAGTTTTCATTTCTTGTAATTTTTGTTCGGTCGGAACGTAGACGTTGAGTTGGCATTGAGCCACTAATTTGCCTTGGTCTTCAACTCTGGCAGTAAACACGGCCATGCCATTGTCTTCCATTAGTTGCTCGGCGTAGATATCAAGGGTCTGACCTTGAGTAAACTCATCACACAGTGACTTGTAACGGCGAGAACCCAGTAAGAAACCGATTGGGGGAGTGGTGCCGGTTTTCAGTGCATGGTATCCAGACCATGCCGCCACAGACTGCGCCATAAATTCGATACCCACAAAAGCCGGTACGGTTTGAGATTCAGCATTAAAGAACAGATTATGAGCTCCAATATCGACCTGACAGTGAATCGACAACGCCTCTACGCTGATAGCACGATCGATTAATATCATCGGATCATCGTGTGGAAGAAGTTGCTCTACAGAAGGGATATCAGTCATTTACTACACCAAAGATCAGGCTAATGTTGTTGCCACCAAAAGCGAACGAGTTGCTTAAGATGTTCTTTACTTTAAGTTTCTGGGTACAGTTTACCAAATCAATCTCAATATCTTCAGCTTTATCCTGACATTTTTGTAAGGGAAGCGGTAAGTCATATTTTAAAATATGCCATGCAATTGCCGCCTCAATCGCACTTGCAGCTCCTAGAGTATGCCCGGTAAGCGGCTTGGTTGAGCTAACGGGAACCTTGTTTGCAAAAATACGATGGATGGCTTTGCTTTCCATTGAATCATTGAGTGGCGTTGCGGTGCCATGGGCATTGATATAACCGATGTCCTCTGCTTGTAACTGTGCAGAATCTAACGCTTTTCTCATCGCTTGCTCGGCGCCGTTGCCTTCTGGATGAGGAGCTGAAATATGGTGTGCGTCAGAGCTGTCACCGCAGCCTAATAAGGCAATGCTCGACATGTCTTGTGCTGCATTAACACCGGCTAACTTTGTTTTGCTGAGCAACATAAATGCCGCCGCTTCGCCGATATTGATACCATCACGAGAGGCGCTAAACGGCTTACAATGTTTGGTCGAAAGTGCTTCAAGACCATGAAAACCATTGAGCGTCAGCTTACATAAGGTGTCCACACCACCGACTAATACAGCATCAGCCATTCCAGAATCTAACAAACGTTGAGCGGTAAGAAAAACACGGCCGCTTGATGAGCATGCGGTCGAGATCGCGTAGCTTGGCCCGGTTAATGAGCAGTATTGGCTAACGAACTCGGAAGTGTTCCCTAGCTCTTGTTTTGAGTAGTGGTAATGATCGGGAAAAGAACCATGGCCGAGTTTGTGCTTAAAAGCAGCCTCACCGTCCGAAATTCCCGAAGTACTGGTGCCGATAACCACTGCAATTCTATCTGCGCCAAATTGTGATTTTGCTTGCTCGATAGAATCTTTAATTTGATTAAGAGCCGACAGTGCCAGTTGATTGTTGCGAGTGGCGTATTGTGTAAGATCTGAAGGAATCGGTGGCAGTTCATCCGCGATTTGACCAACGACAGTATGTTTACCATCGTTCAGCATATCGCTGACTTCAATCATGTTTGATTCGCGCGTATCTTTGAGGCAGCCATGAATGTCAGCAACGCTTGAGCCTAATGCGGAGTGGAAACCACAGTCTTGGATATAAATAGGCATAGTATTCAGCTCTTACTTGGGTTATCGACAATCGTTGAGTTCAACGTTTGTATGGTGATGGTGTAGCCTTGAATCAAATGCTTGAAAACAATGTCTCCAGAGAGCTTCGGTTCATTGGCTTTTGCTTGATACTCGATACGAATAATGGCTTGTTGGTCGTCGTCAAACACGGTTCTTGTATTGTCAGTATCGACTAGATGCCAACCTATGGTTTGCAAAGACTGAGTCCAGGCTTCAGTCGGCCATAAGGTCAGCATCAAATTAAATAGCACCTGCTCAGGTTGTGGCAAAGTTGCGCCAAGCCCAGACAAAACCTGCGTATCAATCACTTGATTTTGATATTGCAGCGATAGGATGCGAGTACCCCAAGAAGAAAACCCCGCCAAAACCACTTTATCCGCTGTTACTTCGACTTGAACGGGAAGTTGCTGCGTATCGGTTTCCCACGTGGCGCTAATCAACTGACTGGCCGTGAGGGAGTACCCCAGTTCAGCTGGCAATGGCAGTGCTAGCTCGGTGTCATTGTTGATAGACACACTGGCACCACTCGGTTGCTGAGAAACCATCGAGCAGGCAGTGAGTAAAATACCCATTAGTGTGGCGAAGGTTACCTTTAACGTCTTATTCATCTAAAAGCCTCTCGAGAGGTTGGTCGTTCTACGTTTTTACTACTGTTGATCGCGAGCGGAGAAAGTAACCACGCGACAAAGATCCCTGTCAGAACCGTTACCCCAAAGCTATGAATAGCATGAGTCTGACTCAACGATAATAAGCCGAATGACAGCAGTGTCGTGAGACCAGACAAGGTGATCGCTAATAAGGTGCTCAGCGACTTCTTCTGCTCAGCAAAGAACAGGGTGTAGTCGATGCCAATCCCTAAAATCAGAATCAAGCCCAGCAGATTAAACAGGTTCAACGTGGAACCTAAAATACCCGTAACCGCTAAGCCTGCCACGCCTGCAATCAATGACGGCAACAGCATTAACAGGCTTTGCTTCACACCGTAACGCCAGCCTAAAACCATCCCAATAGCGGCTAACGCTATCAATAATAGCTCGGTAATTTTGACTCTGTATTCCGCAAAGAGAGCAGAGATTTCATCGGCTTTATTGAGGTATTTAACACCTTGTTGCTGAGCAAAGCTTGAATCGAGCCATTGAGAGAACAGTTCTGAATTTGTGACGTCTTTGATCAAAATGACTGACGCCGCTTGCCCGTCGATCGGCTTTAACCAAAGTGGTCGAACGGGTTCTGACACCGGTGACTCCAAAAATCCAGATACCGTGATGGGTTCGAATTTTGGTAATTGTGGAAAAGTAGACCAACCTAGCGTCTTTTGTAATATATGGCTTTGTTGGCCATAGAGTTGTTCAACTAGCTGATAGTTGTCATGTTGTTCTTGTTCGCTTAGCAACTGTTGATTGATGCTGCGATACCCAGAGATAGCTTGGCTATCGACTAGAGAATTTAAGCTTGTGGTGATTTCTGCCAGTTTTTTGAGTAGCTTTTGGTCGCTCTTGGCAGTCACCAAAAGCATATTTTGACCACTGCCTAATCCTGAGATTTCAGTAATGGTTTGCTCTTGCTGTTTGAGTTGCTCTGGCATCGCCTGAAGTTGGCGAATATCGTCGTCGTAACGAATTTGACTGAGTGATATCAGGCTCAAGACAGTTACAGTTAGCGGTAAGCCAATTCTAAATTTTTGGTTGCTCCAGAGGCTTAACCAAGTATGCCAAAGTTTCGACAGAGGAAGAGGGCGTTCTTGGCTTGGTTTTGTCGCTAAAACGGGATACCAACACACCACACTGGCGTAAGCTGCGATCAGTCCAATCGACGAAAATAGAGCAAGTTGCTGCAATCCCGGGAAAGGCGCGACCAGCAAACCTAAGTAGCCAATCAAGCTAGTGATCAGACCCAAGGTGATCGCAATGAGAATGTGCTTCAAGCCTTTGTCACTTTGCCATTTACTACCAGCTGCTAAGCGGTCAGTCAGGTAGTGAAAGGAGTAATCGATCGATACGCCAATCAAGCTAGCGCCAAACACCAAACTAAACAGATGAACCTTGCCGAAGATAGCGACGGTGCTTGCCAGCGCAACCAATAATCCAGTACTGATTGAGAGCAAAGATAAGGCAAGAGGTAGGGCACTACGAAACGTCAGCCACACCAATAAAATAACACCGGCCAAAGAGCCCAAACCAATGGTACTGATTTCTGATTTCGCGCTTTCGGTGCCGTAATTTGCGTAGAACACCATACCGGTATGCTGCACTTTGACACCAAACTGCTTTTCGATCTCGCGCTCAATTGAATCAAGATCGGGAAGTTGCTCTTGAATCGTCAAGCTATAAGGTGAACCCGCCAGAGTCGCCGTGACCAAAATATGAGTTTGGTCATTAGATTGAGCGGTGAGGTATCCCTCTTTCAGAACAAAGTTACTTGATTGAACGCCAACAGCACTGATGTAGTCGCGAAATAGTAGAAACGGATCCATCGACAGTTCGGCTGCAGTGACGCCTGAGAACGGATTGTACAGAGACTGAATCACATATTGAGCTCGTGAATCCGGCGAGTGCGTCAGCGTCTCTTTTTGTTGCTGGGTCAGAAGTTGAGCTCGGTGACGAAAATAGAAATCGCTCCACTGGCTTTGAGTGCTAGCGTTGATTTTCCCTTGAACTTGCTTAAACAGAGTTGGCTGGCTTGAGAGGATTCTTTGGTTGAGTTTTTTTTCAAAAACGTCAGTCGCTGTCATGGCTTGGTCGATGTCGGGGGCGCTGATGATAAACACCACTTGCTCGCTCATCGAGCTGGATATCTGCTGAAAGGCTTGCTCTACCATTGGGTCTTGCTGGTTTTCTGGTAGTAACTTTAGAATATTGCTTTCAATCGGTACCGACGAAGAAAAAGCGAATTGTTTGAACAACAATCCGCTAAATAGCATGACGACAACAAGCCAAACAAGGGCAAGGCTAGAGTTGGAATTGTTGCGCTTCAGCATCTGATAATACTTCCGGTAGATGGCTTAACTGACTAAATTCGATCACCGTGCTGTCTCCACGAATCTCTCTCAGTTCAATGCGTTCAATATCATTTTGACCTTGCAGAGTAATGGCTTCAAATACCGTGTTCATCGGGGCACTTTTCGGCTTTAGAGTGAGTCTCCATCGTGTGTCTTGTGAACTTGCGTTTGCACTTTCATCAGTGTTTGTAGTGGTTGCAGGCTCAAAGTCGAGTGAGAATTGTTCTTGGAGTTTTTGCGTATCCCCGTGGAACACCGATAAGAATATATGGCTGAAATAAAACGCCATTGGGTTTTCTTTGTCGGTAATGATCTTAGCGGGTTGATCGGCAAACCTTTGGCTCAGTTTGTTATCGGTTAGCACCAAGCGAACAGGAAAGGGGGTAGTTTGTGTCCAAAGCAAACCATTCGACTTGTCTAACAGGAAAGTACCTTGTGATGTTAGAGGCTGGGCGAACATTTCCATGTTGCGCGTTTGGGTGAACTCACCACGCACTATGTTGTTTGCGCTTAATACTGTCTGCAGGTCTGTAATAGAACCAACCATAGCTGTACTTTCATTAGCAATAACAAAACTACTCGCCATCATTGAGGCAAGCCCTAGTAGTGCGATGCTGATGTGTTTGCGACTGCGTTTAAACAGACTCATATTTCACCTGCTGCTGTGTGTTAGATACTTGAGGTTGGTCGCTTGGCTGCTGCTCAGTTGATTGGGGTAAGCAGCCAAATTGATGCCAGTGTTCTACCTTGTCAGTAAACACTTTCGGCGAAGCGAAGCACATCTCTTGCTCTTCAATGGTTACCGCAACCTGCATGGTGTGGGCGCGTGTCATACGAGCGCCTGTGTTGGCATCGTGAATTTCGTAGTCAATACGCAGGCGGTTTTCCCATTCAGTTAACTTAGCCGATACTTTTATCTGATGATTAAACGGTATCGCTTTGATGTACTTTACGCGCGTGTCGATGATCGGCCACATGTATCCTGAGTCCTTCATCTCATGGTAGTTGTACTCAATCTTATCCATCATGATACGCCTTACTTCTTCAAAAAATCGGAAGTAGTTACCGTGATAGATCACGCCCATTGGGTCGGCATCTTGGAATGAGGTGACTAAAGTCACCTCAGATTGTAATGGATGAAGGATTTCAGACATAAATCGCTCTCAACAATATTGCGTAAAGGGTTGGCTACTTTATGAAGTTAACTACGTTATGAGGTTAGCTACTCTATGAGTAAAGTGACCAGTGCTGACTTTGGATACGAGCAATGAAGTGGCGTAGATCGCCTTCAAGTGGTCGATCTTCTACGATAAATTCAAACTCTTTAAGCACTTCGTCGCGAATGTACTTTAGGTTTTCACTCATGTGGTGCTCATCAAGCTCATTGTGGCGCTTACGAAGTTCAAGTGCTTGTGTACCCGCCAGAAGTGATGCGGCCGCTACTTGTTCAGTCAGTTCAAGAACGCGTAGGCAGTCACGAGCCGCAATGGTACCCATGCTGACTTTATCTTGGTTGTGACACTCTGTTGAACGAGAGAACACGCTTGCCGGCATGGTGTGTTTCAATGCTTCTGCTGTCCAAGCTGAAACGCCAATCTGTACCGCTTTGAAACCGTGGTTGATTGGTTTACGTTCGCCTTCAGCACCCGTTAGGTTAAATGGTAAGCCGTTGTTGAACTTGTAATCCATCAACTGCGCCATTTGGCGGTCAAGTAGGTCTGCAAGGTTGGCTACCGCTGTTTTTAGTGTATCCATTGCCATTGCGATATGGCCACCGTAGAAGTGTCCACCGTGCAGTACGCGCTCATTGTCGCCATCGATAATTGGGTTATCGTTAGCGCTGTTCAGCTCGTTCTCAATCATTTGGCGTAGCCAAGGTAGAGAGTCTTGAACCACACCAATAACATGTGGAGCACAACGCAGTGAATAACGATCTTGTAGGCGATCACTGTTGCGTGGCGGGCGATCGGCTTGCAGGTCATCGCGCAGCCATGCAGCAACTTGTTGTTGACCAGGGTGAGGTTTCACTGCGAACAAGGCTTTATCGAAGTGGAAATCGTTGCCTTGCATACCCACAGACACCATTGCCGTGATCTTAGTCGATAGTTGAGCTAGGTATTCTGCGCGCTTGTAGGCGATACAAGCCAGAGCCGTCATTACTGACGTGCCATTCATCAATGCTAAGCCTTCTTTTGGCTTAAGCTTGATAGGGTTAATCCCTAGCTCTTTGTAAACGTCACTAGTAGGGCGAACTTCACCTTTGTAGATAACATCGCGCTCACCAATCAGTGCTGCCGCTAAGTAAGACAGCGGCGTTAAATCACCACTGGCACCAACCGATCCTTCTTGAGGAATACGTGGTGAGATATCTTGGTTGATCAGAGTAACGATCTGGTTGAGCAAATCATGAGTCACACCAGAGACACCTTGCGACAGAGAACAAAGGCGCGTTGCTAATACTGCACGAGATTGTTCGTGAGACAATATTTCGCCTAAACCACAGCCATGAAAGCGCGTTAGATGCAGTGGCAATTCATCAACAAGGTTTGGTGGAATTGCTACGGTACATGAGTCACCGTAGCCCGTTGTCACGCCATAAATCACGCCTTCTTCTTTCAGTAGGCGCTCTAAGAAAGCGACCCCACGGTCGATCTTAGATGTGAAGGCTTCACTTGAGTTCATCGAGGCTTTTGCGCCTTGTGAGATAGCGACAACATCCTCAATCGTGAGGCGTTCGGCACCAAAGGTGATGTTATTTGGATTCTTTTTCGTCATGGTGCTTGCTCAATGTCCAAAAATTAAAAAAGTTGTACCACTGAAGCGGTGCTTTCAGTGTGTAGTGCTCAAGTCGGTCTGCGTATTTCTGCACGACTTGCTGTAAAGATTGTTCGCGAGTCTTTCTTGGTAGTTCTATCTTGTCGCTAAAATGCTCGAAATAGACATTAAAATGCGGCTTAGGTTGTGAGTCGTCACGTAGCCCAAATAATAGAAATACTGGCGCTTTGAGAACCGAGGCTAACATAAATGGCCCTTGAGGGAAGGGGGCTTCCTTACCCAAGAACTCAGCCCATACTGAACGGCTCTCTTTGCTGGTGGAAGTTCTATCGCCAACAATCACAATCCACTCGCCTTGCTCCAACTTCTGTTGTAATAAGATGGCGGTATCAGGGCCCATCGATGTTACCTGAATCAGGTTTAAATCAGATTGTGGGTTTACCGCTTTCATCACCGAATTGAAACGTTCAGCGTGCTCTGTGAACACCAGCGCATTGATTTTGATGTTCGAGTGTCTGCGGCCTAAAGCGCGGCATAATTCTATATTGCCAAGGTGAGAGCCTAGAATCAGCACACCTTGTTGGTTTTCCACCATGCTTTCGAATTGGTCTTGGCCATGAATCGTCAGGTTATCTACCGAGAAATCGCCTTTCCATGCCGCTAACTTATCTAGCATCGTATGACCAAACGAAAGAAGATGGTTATAACTGGTTAATTCAGCGGGTAACTCAATATTCTGTTGCTCAGCGTATGCCTTAAGTTGAAATAGGTACTGTTCTGAGGCGTTTCGTGCACGTTTGCCCGTTAGGTGGTAGTAACGCATCACACCGCGTAAAATAAGATTAAACACGCCTCGGCCTAACAAGGTATAAACAGCCAATAACAGTTTGATGCCCAGTACAGTGCCGCGTTCTTGAGTGCGAGACCAATGGGGTTGTTCTGACTCGTTCTTGTGTGGTTCAGCCAAGGAATCTTGGTTTTGCCCACTTTTAACAGAGTCGGATTTGAAATGACGAGCGATCAGTTTTGGTGCTCTTGGCAGCATGCCGAAGAACAGTCTCGTGTGCATCCAACTGATTTTTACGTTATCCCACAGCGCATCGAAATGAGATATGCCGTTTTCAGGATAGTTGACTCGCGTTTCAACGAAGTCGATGTCACAGCCTTCCCAATACAAGCGAACCAGAATCTCGATATCGAAGTCCATTCTCGAACCGACATCGTATTTATTCAGTACGGTTTGCGTCTTATCGACTGGATACGCTCTGAAGCCACACATGCTATCTTTAATCGACAGAGACAGTGTTTCTATCCATACCCAAATATGTGTCGCGTAGCGCCCGTAAAGCCTTGCTTTGGGTACGCTGTCGTCGTAGATAGGCTGACCTGATATCAGGCGTTGTGGCTTAGCTTGTGACGCTTGGATTAACGCGGGTAGGGCGTCTAAGTCATGCTGTCCGTCAGCATCAATCTGAATAGCGTGGCTAAAGCCGAGCTCTTGTGCTCGTTTGACGCCAGCTTTTACAGCGCCGCCTTTGCCTTGGTTCTGTTCAAGCGTTACCAAAGTTACGCTTGGGCTATCGGTAAGGGGAGCTAGCAACTGTTTAGTAGCGCTCTCACTGCCATCGTCAACGATGATGATCGGCAATTCAAAATGATGGAGTGAAGAAACCACAGCAGGCATGGTTGCGCCATGGTTAAAGCACGGAATCAGGAAGCAAGCGTTATAGCTACTTTCTTTTTTTTGGTGCTGAGAAGTAGCCTCGACGGGAGCGCTATTCACTTTTCTCTCCCAGCTTCATTTTACCTGAAGAGTGGGTATGTTCACCCTTGTTCGAGGTGTAACTGAAGCTGAGCTTGTCTTTGTCAGCATCCCATTTGAGTGATAGCTGGATTGTTGCATCAGGCAGGATAGGCTCTTGGAATTTGATGACTTCCATGCCTTTAAAGCAACCAGGGACATTCAGCTCTTGGACTGCATAGTAAAGCGCCCAATCAATCTGTGTAACACCAGGAAGAATAGGGAAGCTCTTGAAGTGCCCCTTAAAATCGGTGATGTCTTCAGTAATATGGAGTATCAGGGTCGATTCATTCTCTGCAGTGTCAACAGCAATGATGTTTGGTTTTCTTTTATCCATAGGGCGTGCTTAGAATCCTTGGGCAAATATTGGTTCTTTGACAAAAATATAAAAGATAATCTCAGTGTAAAATACGATCAGCGGTTTCTATGATTTTATTAGCTGTTCTATGTGAGATGTTAATCGCTTACCTTGGCTGTTGAGGGGGATCTCATAGACAACACGGTATTTTCTTGGGATAGCGATCGGTTCTAACCACTTTCTGAGTTCTGAACGCAGCATCAACCAGAACTTACCTCTGCTCATGGTTACGAGTGTTGCTTGGCCTTGATCTGATAATACCAAAACCGACGCTAATATTAAGCGATCAGGCTCTTCAAACGGAATCACCACACATTCACTTATCCAAGGCAGTTGTTCTAGTCGCTTTTCGACTTCAACTAGTGATACTCGTTTTTCTTCTATCTTGATGACTCGATCGGTTCGGCCTTTCAATATGAATTGATTATCCGAGACCATTTCGCACTCATCGGCGGTTTGATACCAGTTGTTTTTGTCGATGTACGGCGACAATAACTTAATGCAATTCTCACTGTTGAGACTGGCCTCAAGGCAGTCAAAAAGTTGCCAAGGCGTTTGAGCGCTCTCTTGCTGGCGAAATGCGATACCTCCTGTTTCTGTGCTGCCAAACACCTCGATAGGTAAATGACCGAGCAAGCTACGTGATTGGTGAGCGGATTCGGTTGGCAATGGGCCACCAGAAGAGAAAATACCAGCAAGTTGCGCGGTTTTGCTCTCGTGCTTTAATCGCTTGAGTAGCGCAGGGCTACTGATCAGCACGCTCTGTTTGTTAGCGTGAGATAGGATTTGTTCAGGGTACTCAAGATTGTGTCGAGCAAATGGAACACCAGAACAAAGTGGCCATAAAATGCGGAACAACAAACCATAGATATGCTGGTGCGAGACGGTACTGTGAACTCGATGACCTTTGATCAACTCTCCCCAGTTCTTATCTAGCTGAGCAGTCTCAATATCTAGGTGTTCTAGTGTTTTATTGATTGCCTTGGGTGTGCCGCTTGAACCTGACGTAAACAGGGTCAAATGGATTTCTGCCAAATCTATGGTCGTAAGGTTATCGATTAGAGGTTGTTTTGCCTTGGTGTTTGAGTCCAATAAGTTTTGGATATTGCGAACGTTACCCACCTCAACTTCACCAATCGAGTTATCGACCAGTAGGCAATCAAAATGTTCACTCAGTTCGGCAAGTGCACAAGGTTGATAGTTACCGGGCAATATGATGTGTTTGTGGCTGACGGCACATGCCAAAAAGGCCACCGAAAATTGGTAACTATCTTGGGCGCAAATCGCGACTCGTTTAACAGGGGATGAAGGTAAAAGGTTTACGAGTTGAGATAAGTCGTCGTTAAATTTTTGCCACGTAATCTCGCTATTGTCGTCAAAGCAGACAATAGATTCAGGGGCTCTTTTTTGACTGAGAAGATCAGACAACGAGATGTAAGATACGGTTTGGGTCATAACAATTTAACTCTGACGAATACGCTGTCTTACCACCCATTCTCCTGCAAAAAGTAACCCTGCGAACATATAGCTGAGTAAGCCGTTGTATAGGGTCCATATTTCAAGAGGTTGGAAGCAGGTATAAAGGGCAATAGAGCCATTGATAACAAAGAATAAGCACCAAATCTTAGTGACTTTTCGTGTGTAATCAATCCCACTTTGCGGAAGTTCAGGCTCTTGAATTCGAGCAAGGCGTTCAATAATTGTTTGAGGTTGCCATAGGCTTGAAGCAAATACAGCCAACATGCAAACATTAACGATAACGGGATAATAGGTTAACCAACCATGCTGTTTAAAGGTTAAACCTAAGGCCAACAGAACAATTCCAGCACTTCCGCTGATCCAAGCTAAGTGTTTTAGCTCTTTGATTTTAGCCTGACCAGCAGAGAAAATGCGGACAGCAAAAATAGCGGCTAAGACGATACCAACGGTTTGTAGGCCAAACTTGTTGAGTCCAAAGTAAACCGCTATTGGATAAGTGAAAAGTATGATTGCCGACAGTAAAGTCAGCAGAGAACGCATTACGCGTCCTTCAATAGTTCAATCACAGACTCAACAACGTCATTAACGGTGCGTACTGCTTTGAACTCTTCAGGCTTGATCTTCTTACCGGTTACATTTTGTAGGTGAACGACCAAATCAACCGCATCAATGCTGTCTAGGTCGAGATTTAGATAAAGATGAGCTTCAGGCGTGATATCTTCAGCATCAAGCTCGAACAGCTCAATAAGCGCATCTTTAACCTGGTTGTATACTTCTTGTTGGTTAGCTTGTGTCATAAAGATCTGTCTAGTTGTTCGTTTGAGATGAGATGTAATTTGCTAAGTTTTCTACCGATGCAAAATGCTGGCGAGTGTTTGAGTCGTCGGCATCAATAACAATGTTGTACTTCTTCTTGATAGCAAGGCCAAGTTCAAGTGCATCGATAGAGTCTAGTCCCAATCCATCACCAAATAGTGGAGCTTCTGTTTCAATCTCATCAATGCTCATGTCTTCAAGGTTCAATGCGTCGATGATCAGTTGTTTCAGTTCGTTGTGTAATGTTTCCACTTTGGCCTACTTAGTACTTTATCTGAATGCTGCTTTAAGGGATGCGATTCTACATTATGCGAGGTATTTTCCAAATACTGATATCGCCAGTTGTCTTATTGATGAGCTAAATGTTGTCTTCGGAAGGGAAAATAGTCTCTGCAAGGTGGTGATTAAGGCGTCTTGCTGCCGAAGTTAAGTTATTTGCATTCTCAATAAAGGGTGCGACTTCTATTTTACCTTTCACCGAAATATGAAAAAAGGGTTTCGTAGCAGGAACTTGATACCATTTTTTCTCTTTCGTTAAGAATGTCGGAGAAACTGTAATATGAATAATGCGTAAATCGGTTTGTGTTCGAGTCGCTATTTGTGCCGCACCACGTTGTAAGGATGGTTCAATTCCCGGCGTTGTGCGAGTTCCTTCTGGAAAAACCAGCAGTACATTGCCACGTGAAAAGCGTTCTTCACAACGTTCTAAAAGATCGTCAGGTGCTTGATTGGGTATGTAACCCGCCGCTTTAACAATCCTCTTCATAAACGGGTTTTCCCATATTGCCGCTTTGACGAGGCAATCACATTGAGGAAGTTGAGAGGCGATCAGCACGTAGTCGATTAAGCTCGGATGGTTGGCAACAATGATGCAATTACGGTCTTCACGTAGAAGTTCGGCACCATCAATTCGATAATCAATCGCGCCCGTGAACTTCATAATCCGGCAAAAAGCATGAAATGAAAAACGAATCAGTCGTTGAGTATTAAGCTCTCTTTGGATGGTGTTTGATGTGGTGAGCGCGATCGAAGGCAAGATCAAGAAGCTAAGCACTAACCCTCCTATACCGAAGGTGGTGAAGCAAAGCCCTGTCGCGAATACTCGCCAATATTGGTCGATCTTACTCATTCTTGAGCTCCAGGTTTCGCGTTGTTTACCCATGACCAAGCTTGGTGTTTTCCGGCAATAGTCCAACGTTGTGCATTTTGTAGAATGCTCTGCAGTGTTTGCAGGCTTTGCGGTAAATCAGCCGCTGCTCTATCACTGGTTACTGTCCTTGAAACAGAGTAGTCACTGCCTGCGGTTAGCACTAAACCCAGAGCATAATCGGTATAGTGCTGAGTTTCGTATTCTTGATAAAGCTCAGGCAGAGGCTGATCGAAGTCGATGACTAACACACGATGCGATGGGTATTGGTGAAGGTAAAGGTAAGCTTCAATTAGCGCGTTATGGAAAGTATCTTGCCCAGCAGCGATTGAGGTCAGTGGAATTGGTGCTTTCGCGGCAATGGTGGTTAGCCCGGCTGCGGTATTGTGTACCGACTGCGAGAACGCCATTGGAGAAGCATCGTCACCTTCCAGTACTGACTGAATTAATGTGGCAGTTCGGTGTAGCTCACCATGTCGGCTGGCAAAAACCAGATAATCAGTCGCGGTGTCTTTTAACAAGGTTAATGCGGTTTGGACGGCAAGTTTGCTTTGTACACTCATGCGACGGCGCATCATCGGGGGAATAGCTTTAAACTCAGTTGAGCCATTTTTCGGCCAATCTAAGTTAGAGCTCCACGCTTTCCATTCAACAATAGAGTTGAGGCCAGCCGAATTTGCAGACCATTTCTCGATATTAAATGACATTAATTGTGCTTGATTTGACATAGAGTATTGATTTGCTTTGGGTCTAACTAAATACTATGCGTGCTTATAAATAAACACAGATAAGGAATTTAAATGAAATTACTAAAAATAGCCGTTTCAATGTTATTCATACTCGTTCTTGCAGGGTGTGGACGTGTCCAGCCTGTAATGAATGTTGAGGATACTCCAGTTGCACTGAATCTTCAAAGTAAACAGGTGAAATCAGCTATTTATGAGTCCGCTGAGAATCGAGGCTGGTTGGTTTCAGAAATAAAGCCAGGATTGATTCGTGCCGAGCTGTATGTTCGTTCACACCATGCTGTGGTTGAAATTCCTTATAGTGACAAGTTTTACTCTATTCTTTACGTTGAATCAGAGAATTTAAAATACGACGATGGTGAAATACACCGTAATTACAACCGCTGGGTTAATAACTTAAACGTTGATATTAAACGCAAGCTTGCACAAATGGCTGCAGAGTAATCCCTCCTATTATTTGAAAGTTAGGTTTTTCGTGTCGGAATATAAATTAGATCCATTCAACGCATTAGAAGCAAAAACAGAAGCGCAAAAATTATCTTTTGCTCCTATTGTTTTTCATACAGCTCGTACACTTCGTGATTTAGGTATTTTAAAGGCCCTAGATGAGGTGGGTAATGATGGTTTACCAGCTGAGAAGCTTTCGGAAATCACCGGTGTATCCGAGTACGGCGTGAAAGTTCTACTCGATATGGCGCTAAGTGCTCATATTGTTACTTGGGACAAACCTAACTATAAAATAGCCAACCTTGGTTTTTACCTTCTGCACGACGGCATGACTAATGCCAACTTGGATTTCACTGCCGATGTTTGTTATGCCGCGATGATGCATTTAACGGAAGCGATTGAAGAAGGAACACCTGCGGGCTTGCAAGAGCTGGGTGATTGGGAAACCATTTACCAAGGTTTATCTCAATTGCCAGAAAAAGCAAAAGAGAGCTGGTTCAAGTTTGATCATTTCTATTCAGACCGTTCGTTCCCAGTGTTGCTTGAGAAAGTCTTCAGTAAGAAACCTAAGTCGCTGGTGGATATTGGTGGTAACACGGGAAAGTGGGCGATGCAGTGTTGTAATCACGACTCGGACGTTGAGGTGACGATTGTTGATTTGCCACAGCAGCTAGAAATGGCAATGGCAAATGCAACGCAGCACGGTCATCAAGGCCGAGTAACGCCATTCCCGGCCAACATGTTGGATAAACAGCAAGCTCTGCCAACGGGCGCCGATGTGTGGTGGATGAGTCAGTTCCTTGATTGCTTCTCGCCAATGGAGATTCTGAGCATATTAAAGCGTGTTCGCTCTCATATGTCAGAAGGCGCGACAGTCTATATCCTTGAACTGTTTTGGGATGCGCAGAAATACGATGCGGCTTCTTATAGCTTAAACGCGACGTCTCTCTACTTTACCTGCTTGGCAAATGGCAACAGCCGTTTTTACCGCAGTGAAGATTTCTTAGAGATCGTTGAAGAAGCGGGCTTTGAAGTGGTAACTCGTACCGACGATATCGGTCTTGGTCACACGCTTCTTGAATTGAAAGCTGGCGCACAATAAAAATAACAAACATGGCTTAAATAATGAAAAAACTATCAACTCAAGTGGTGATCATCGGAGCTGGGCCGTCAGGGTCTATTGCTGCGTCTTTGCTTCATAAAAAAGGCATCGATGTTCGAGTGATTGAAAAGAGCGTATTCCCTCGCTTTTCTATTGGTGAAAGCCTATTACCAGCTTGTATGGAAGTGATTGAACAGGCTGGGATGACTGATGTGGTAATCAACGCCAACTTCCAATACAAAGATGGCGCTGCCTTTCGCAAAAATGGCGTGTACACCGCATTCAATTTTGAAAACAAGTTTTCTTCTGGGCCGGGAACTACGTTTCAGGTTCAGCGAGGCGCTTTTGATAAGGTGCTAGCAGATACTGCCGAGGCACAGGGTGTTGCTATCGATTACCAGCATGAGTTGATGGGCATTGACTTCACCGAAGATTGCACCGTTTTAGATGTACAAGTGCTTGATGGAGAGCGCTATCAGCTAGAGGCGCAATACGTTTTAGATGGCAGTGGTTTTGGCCGAGTGTTACCGAAAATGCTTAACTTGGAAGAGCCGTCATCACTTCCTCCACGCAAAGCTATTTTCACGCACATTAACGATCATATTGCAGAGGCTGATACCGACCTTGAATATGACCGTAATAAAATCCTGATTTCCGTGCACTCAACCAACCCTGATGTTTGGTATTGGTTGATCCCATTTAGCAACGGTGTCTCTTCGTTTGGTGTGGTAGGCGAGCCAAAGTTCTTTGAATCCTACCCACAAGACAAGATTGCCGCGATTAAGCAATTGGCAATGGAAGAGCCGGGTTTAGCTGAGATATTGGCACACGCAGAGTATCCGAACCCTGCGGGTGAAATCGGTGGCTATTCTGCCAACGTAAAGCACCTTGCAACTGACAAATATGCACTGCTCGGTAATGCTGGTGAGTTTCTTGATCCTGTATTCTCGTCGGGCGTGACGATTGCGATGAAGTCGGCTCAACTTGCGGTTGAGTGTGTGGAAAAGCAGCTTAATGGTGAAAAAGTTGATTGGGAACGCGATTATGCCGATCCATTGATGGTTGGCGTAAATACCTTTAGAACGTATGTTGAAGGTTGGTATTCAGGTACTTTGCAGGATGTGATTTTCTATCAAGACCCTAACCCGAAGATTAAGCAAATGGTGTGCTCAATTTTGGCGGGCTACGCATGGGATCAAACCAATCCTTATGTGAAAGACTCACAACGCCGATTGACGACTCTGGCAGAGATCTGCCGAAGCTAGGTGGTCTATTTAGCGTGCGATGACGCCCTAAAGTACCAAGGTAACTAGCCTAAAAATAAACACAGCCGCAAATGCGGCTGTGTTTGTATCTGAACAATATGAGTAGTCAGCGTATTCGAGTGAAGGCTATTTTAGATCGATACTGTTCAATCGTCCCATAAAAATAAGCAAATCAATCACATCTTTGTGAGCATCAAGCAGTGCACGTTTGGTTTGGCTATAAGCGGCAAGTCGACCGTGTTTTCTGATTGAGCACACCTTAGTTTTGTATTTGTAATCGCCATTCTCAGAGAATACACGCCATTTAGCGATATAACATTCGTCACGGTGTTCAGGGTCACTCTGAGTCGGGTTTGGCTTGAATACAATTTTGGGCTCTAAACTATGGGGTAGGCGCGTCATCAAGTAGGGCTCTTTGAGGACTTTGGGCCAAAACTTACCCCAAAGCTTTCTGCCTAGCTCATCTCTCAATTTTATAGTTTTCTTCAGTGCCTTATTTTCACCCATACGAACAAAGCCGACAGAGCGATGCAGCACCGTATCTTCGGGAGTATGAATATGGATTTTAAAAGCGGTTTGACCTTTCGAAATAAAGCGGTAACCGGTCGCACCAATTAGATTATTCTGACTCATAGCTTACTAAATGATGATTATGTTATTAATAAGGTTACGACAAATACGTCTAAACCGAAACCAATCATCAGAAAAAAATAAAGCCTTAGTACTTTTGCTAAGGCTTTATGAAAAACGATGAAGCGAACATGTCGCTAACTACATGATCTTTTGCATCACATCACCAATCTGAATGCTTCCTGCAAGGCTTGGCTGATCAATAGTGAGTTCCGCTTCATTTTCGTAGACGCGAGAAACTGTCAGAGTGATATCACTTTGAGATACTTTATTACGTGGTAAGCCTCGTTGGTCGATAAACGAACCTGTATGCCACAGTTGTAGTTTGTCACCTCGTTGTACGCCATGCAGTCGACCTAAATCGATGGTCACTGTGTTACCAAATACAGCGGCAACTTCTGGAAGGGTGATCTTGCATGATACTTCAGACTCCAAGTCCAACATAATGTTGCGGCTGACACGAAGCATCATAGTGCCGTAGGTGGATGCCCAGAAACGCGCACTACGGGTATCGACTTCACTGGTCTTAGCGAATGGCCACTTTGCTACTTCACGATAGCTACGGTTATATACTTGATGGCCTGTTTTGCCATCGAATACCTGCATTTCTAATGCAAACTGGCGATTGATAACGTCATCTTTCAATAACTTAGATTCGACGGTTGCGGTTAAGTCGGTAATATCGCCACCAATAATGTATTGTGCGCCAGTGTCTTGAGCGATCATCTTAATGACTTCAGGCCGACGTTTATCGATGTCGTAGTCGGTCGTGCCGACAGAAACAAAGCTACGAGACTCTTGCGCGAGTTGACGGTCAACGACATGGCCGAAATCATCTCCGAGGTTATAGATTCTGCCCATCACGGCCTGTTGAGGGGAAGTCACATCAATATTACCGACCAAGAATGTCTTCTTATATTGGCTCTCATGGCAAGCATTTGCCGAAGGGTAGATGTCGATCTTTGCAGTGATCATTAAATTGCCACCGCGTGTTTTCTCTTTTTCAACCAAGATGTAGCGTACTTCGTGATTGGTAAACTGGAACTCTTTTTTCTTTGCGTCTAAGTAGGGAGTGAGGTTGGAAATGCTGCCTATATCGGCTCCTGAGAACTGCACGGCTTTATAGACCGCGTCTTCCAGAGCGTGAATCCTTGCGGTCTCTTCTGACGATACGATGGCTGCAGTACCGGTAACTTCATACCAAGAGGCATGAGCATTGAAGTTTATTGTGACTAATAAACTTATTGAAAATAAGTAAGAAATTATTTTTTTCATCTATTCGTTACCAGTTGGGTATAAATATTGCTTAACAAATAACTATAAGCTTGAAGCTGACTTAAGTGTGTTTTTCTTAATCTGAACCATTACTGAAAAGCAAAGACTGTTCCAACATTGTAATCCATTGAAAAAATAATGGTGAGAAGATATTGGCACAGTAAGCACTATAAACATCTGGAGATAAGAGAATGAAAAAATGGCTCGTAGTAATGAGTGTCATGTTGATGACATCATGCGCTTATTCGCCTATATATAACGGTAAGTCTGAGTATTCAGGAAGTCAGTTTATGTTGATGGCTAGCCCTCGTCATACCATGGATTTCTTCGTGGAAAGTATGACTGAAGATTTGATCATTTCGAATACGAGTATTTCAGCAAGAACACCGATTGCCATTACGTCGTTTGTTGACCTACAACATATGGACACAACAAACTGGTTAGGTAACTCAGTTTCAGAAGGCTTTATCCATCAATTTCAGCGTCGTGGTTTCAAAGTCGTTGATTTCAAAACCACAGGCTCAATTCAGGTGACTCAGCAGGGCGACTTCTCTTTAAGTCGTGACTGGAAAGACCTAGCTCAAGAGCAAGATGTCCAGTACGTTTTGACGGGCACTATGCTCCGCCAAGAAGGCGGTGTGCTTGTGAATGCTCGTGTGGTTGGCATGCAAACTCGTATCGTTGTTGCTTCTGCTCAAGGTTTCTTACCAGCGGATCGTATTGGTCGTGACCTAGATACTCTGAATAGTATTCGAACTCAAGATGGTGTCATCATTCGTTCTGATCCAACGATGACTCAGCCTTATACTGTTATTCTTCGCCCTTAGGAGTTCGTGATGAAGAAGTTAATATTTGTTGTCGTCGCTTTATTGCTTGTTGGTTGTCAACCATTGCAAAACATGAGGCCAAATGATTTTCTAGTTGCTGTTGGTTACGCTAGTATCAGTGAGCAAAAAGGACGTAATGACGAAGAAAAACGTATCCGAGCGATGAGAGCTTCTAAAATTGATGCCTACCGTGAGCTTGCTGAACAAGTCTATGGTATGCGGGTGAGTGGTAGAGCTGAGCTTGAAGATCAACGTCTTGGCACCGAGAGAACTTCTGGTGCTGTTGATGGTGTAATCCGTGGCGCAGAAGTGGTCCGCAGTTACCCAGTCGGTGATAGTTATGTTACTGAGCTTCAGCTAGATATCCGAAAGATGGAACAGTTACGTAATTACGGTGAAGTTCAAGCTGTGCCTCAGAAAAGACAACAAACGTTGTTCTAACTTAAGAATCATCTAGTTATAAGATTATCCAGTTATATTGGCTGTCACTCGCTTTCCAGATGGCGTAACGGCAACCAGTAACAGGTATGAAAACAGAGCGGCAAGTATGAAAATACTTGCCGCTTTTTTGTTTATAGGTTTATTGGGCACATTTACAGGTTCTATGAAAGCTTGACGGGTCGAGCGAGAAGAATAGGCTGAGATACAGATACAGATACAGATACAGATACAGATACAGATACAGATACAGATACAAGCAAGAAGGGGGTTGTTACGAAGAGGGTTAGCCTAACTAAGCTTTTATGTTGGTTCCCAGGGTAGAGATGGTGTGAGTTTGGCCACCAGCGTTGTACGTCATGCCAACCTTTCCGTGGCTTTGTTGCATCATATTGCTGAGTTTTTTAAAGCTAAGCTGTGCTCGGTTCAGGGCTTCGCCATTAACCAGGTTTGCTTGATGGCAGTCGTGCACGATGGATTTGATTGTCGCGACTATTTGAGCAAGTTCAGGATTCTCGGTCAATTCTGAGACATTAGTATGGGCAGAGATTCGTTGATCGGTTGATCTTAGTTGTTCGACAAGGACAACTTTTTCTTGAGCTATTCGTTCAATATCATTTGATTTTCTGCTGGTGATAGCGGTTTTTTCTGAACTTAAAAGATCAGATAAGGCTTTGGCATTTTGAAGTTGGAAATTAACTAAGTCTGCGAGTGCCGCCATAATTTAAACCTGCTGAACTTCTTTGGTAAAAAGGGAAATCTTTAAGTAAAGATGACTTCGTACTGAGTCATCTATCAAAGGTCTTTTAATTCGTTCTCAAACTTGATCATATTATCAGCCAACTTCTCTGGATCGACCGTATATGAACCGTTTGTAATCGCTTCTTTAATCGCTGCTACTTTTGCTGTATCAAAGCTAGGCTGTGTGGCCATGTCTTGGTGCAGTTGACCAATTGCTTTGCTTTGTTGGCTCAGAGAAACCGCGTCTTTGCTTGCTGGAGATTTAGCTGCAACATCAGAATGAGATGTTTGAGGGCTAGAATCAGAGCGCGCTGCTGATCGGTTAGTGGTCGTTAGGGTATGCCCTGAACGTATATTATCAATACCTGCCATCGTTAAGCCTTTTTCTTCAAAAATGGGAACCTGTACAGTCAATATCGACCAAGGGTTCGAATACTTTAGCAAATTTTTAGCTCAATAGTCGAAAAGGGACGTCACACCACAGCCGTTATATTTGGCGTTAAGTGTTGAGAGTAAAACTAGCTAACGATACCGTCACTTTAGAAGTAAAGAGTTAAAAATAAACCGTGACTTCAGACATGCTGGTGGCAATACCTTCAATTATACGCTGTGATTTATCATTTTTCACTCTTACTTGATCGCCCATCGAACCATCGGTCAATGCTGTACCTTTAGTGGTAATGGTCATGCCACCTTTTACTGCCTGTATGATAACCTTCTCGTTTCGGCAGACGACACAGACATCGCTTCTTTCGACAACATCGCCTGGGCGTAAGTTCTTTTTCACTTTCGCCCCGATGACTTGCTCTGGAAGTGTAAAGCCTTGACGACGAAATTTGTTTAGGGAGATCATGTCTGTGGTGACATCGTATTGGCCGACGATTTCACCTCTTGCGATTAAACGAGTAGTGGTGACGAGTGGTACTGACATCGAAATACGTACCGGGACATAAACTCGCCACTCATCAGGGATACATTGCACTAAAACCGTAATACTGCTGCGGGTATTGGTAGTCGTCGAGGCGCTGGTTTCAAGTGGGATAGGGCAGTCTGTTGCTTTGATTCTTGAATCAACATTTGCTGAATTTACAAAGAGTTCGCCACCTTGTGGTTGCTCAACGGTATCAAGGATGTGTTGCTCTGCCGCAGACTGAATCATTTCAATTTGTTCTGGAGTCGCAGCTTGTATAAAAAAACTAAACAATATTGATAAAATGCCGATAAACTTAACGACAGTTTTAAAAGTAGCTCTACACATTGCTATGGAAAAAGCAGGCAGATTTGTTTTACGATTCGTCATTCTGTTTCTCTAGTAGTTCGTAGCTTGCAGTAGACTAACACTTTTTTATCCAAAAAAGTTTGATATGGAGATGAGCTCATGACGGGTATTCTTGATTCAGTGAATCAGCGTACGCAACTCGTCGGTCAAAACCGATTAGAATTACTAACCTTTCGCCTAATGGGGCGTCAGCGTTACGGCATTAATGTCTTTAAAGTAAAAGAAGTGCTTCAATGCCCTAAGCTGACAAAGATGCCAAACTTAAACCCACTAGTTAAAGGTGTAGCGCACATTCGTGGTCAGACGATCTCTGTTATCGATTTGAGCTTAGCGACTGGTGGCCGTCCTACAACGGATGTTGAAAAGTGTTTTGTGGTTATCTCTGAGTTTAACCGAACCATTCAGGGATTCTTGGTCAGCTCAGTAGAGCGCATTATTAACATGCATTGGGAATCTATTCTTCCGCCGCCGGATGGGGCGGGTAGAGCAAACTACTTGACCGCGGTAACCAATATTGATAATGAATTGGTAGAAATTCTTGATGTTGAAAAGATCCTTGCGGAAATTTCGCCTGTTGATGAAACAATGGACAGTAAAATTGCTGAAGATATTGCGAAAGTAGAGCAAGAGAAACCATTAGTTCGCCGTATCTTGATTGCTGATGATTCAACGGTGGCTCGTAAGCAGGTTCAGCGTGCTATTGAGTCGATTGGTTTTGAAGTTATCTCGGTGAAGGATGGTAAAGAAGCCTATGAGAAGCTAGTACAGATGTCATCAGAAGGCAGTATTTACGATCAAATCTCATTGGTTATTTCTGATATTGAAATGCCAGAGATGGATGGCTATACGCTAACCGCCGAGATTCGACGTCACGCTGAACTTAAAGATCTATACGTAATTTTACACTCTTCACTGAGTGGTGTATTTAACCAAGCTATGGTTGAGCGCGTGGGGGCTAACTCTTTCATCGCTAAATTCAATCCTGATGAGCTTGGTGCAGCAGTTAAAGCTGCGTTAACTAACTAAAAGAGACATTAATGACTGCTATAACAATAAGTGATCAAGAGTATCGCGATTTCAGCCGTTTCTTAGAATCTCAATGTGGCATTGTATTAGGTGACAGCAAACAATATTTGGTGCGCAGTCGTCTAAGCCCATTAGTAGCGAAGTTTAATTTGACTTCGTTATCTGATCTATTGAAGGACGTAGTAACAGGTCGAAACCGTGAACTGCGTGTGGCTGCAGTCGATGCCATGACGACAAACGAGACACTTTGGTTCCGTGATACTTACCCGTTTGCTGTGCTTGCGGATAAACTTCTACCGGAAATAGCGGCAAATAAACGTCCTATTAAGATTTGGTCAGCGGCCAGTTCTTCAGGCCAAGAAGCATACTCAATGGCTATGACGATTCTTGAAACTCAAGCTCGTAAGCCAGGTATGCTGCCGAACGTATCGATCACGGGAACGGATATATCAGCAAGTATGTTGGATATGTGTCGCACAGGCGCATATGACAATTTGGCGTTAGGTCGGGGCCTTTCTCCTGAGCGTCGCCGTACCTTCTTTGAAGATGCGGGCGATGGCCGTATGAAAGTGAAAGATAACGTAAAGCGCATGGTGAACTTCCGTCCTCAAAATTTAATGGAAAGCTATGCATTGTTAGGCAAGTTCGACATTATTTTTTGTCGTAACGTGTTGATTTACTTCTCGCCTGAAATGAAGTCAAAGGTACTTAACCAGATGGCAAACAGCCTGAACCCTGGTGGTTACCTGTTATTGGGGGCGTCTGAATCGTTAACAGGCTTAACGGATCGTTTTGAAATGGTTCGTTGTAATCCAGGCATCATCTACAAATTAAAGTAATGGTTGGCACCAGAATAAGGTGCGGCGTTACTGTTTAATTTCAAAACCCAGCCAAGTGCTGGGTTTTCTTTTTCCTGTTTAATCTATATCTTTAAGTCAGAGTGACATTCCAATTTACTCTATTTTTTGGCTTGTATATTGCAAGTTTACCCACGAGTAACCTGTGAAAGTATTGATAGACCACTTTGTTTTAAAAGTTGGTATATATATTGCTTTGGTTATTTCATAACAGTCAGTTCTTGAGTTGAGGTTTACATGGCTATTTCTTTTGACAATGCTTTAGGCATTCACCAGCACACAGTTGGTGTACGTGAGCGTAACGCTGAGGTGCTTTCCACCAATATCGCGCAAGCGAACACGCCTGGGTATAAGGCAAAGGGATTAGACTTTGAGAAATCACTGCAAGCGGCAAGTTCTGGGGCAAGCATTGGTCTTAGCCGCACAGATGGTCGGCACATTTCTGCCTCAACAACGGTGAACGGGGAAACGAAGTATCGAATTCCTACCCAACCTGATACAGGAGATGGCAATACGGTTGATTTGGATTTGGAAAGAAACCTTTTCATGCAAAACCAAATTAGGCATCAAGCCTCTCTCGACTTCCTAGGAAGTAAGTTCAAGAATTTAACGAAAGCGATTAAAGGGGAATAATTAGATGAGCTTATTTAATGTATTCAATGTGACTGGTTCTGCGATGAGTGCTGAATCTGTTCGTCTAAATACGACCTCGAGCAACCTGGCGAACGCAGATAGTGTAAGTAGTTCTGCTAAAGAAACTTACAAAGCTCGTCACGCCGTGTTCGGCGCTGAGTTAAATAAAGCACGCAACAGTGGTCACACTGTGCCTGTGAAAGTATTAGGTATTGTGGAAAGCGATAAGCCGCTGAGCGCGGAGTACAACCCGGATCACCCATTAGCGAATAACGAGGGCTATATTTACAAGCCTAACGTGAACGTTATGGAAGAAATGGCGAACATGATTTCGGCATCACGTGCGTACCAAACAAACGTACAGGTTGCTGACTCTAGTAAACAAATGCTGCTGCGTACGCTGCAGATGGGTCAATAAGGATAAGGAGGTAGCACATGGCTGGAATCAACAACAATGTTGGTCAAAGCGGCTTGTCCTATGTTGACCAGCTGAAGAGTCTTCAAGATGGCGCTAAGAAGCCCGATGAAACAACAGGTAAGCAGGATCTTAAACAAGAAGATTTCTTATCTTTGTTGACTAAGCAACTAGCACAACAAGACCCTTTTAAGCCGGTTAGCAATGACCAGATGATTGCGCAAATGGCTTCATTTGCGACCGTAGATGGCATTGGCAAAATGAATACACAGTTTGAAAGCTTGAATTCATCAATGACCTCTAACCAAGCACTGCAGGCATCCTCTTTGGTTGGCCGTGATGTATTGGTTCCTGGTGCGGCAGGTGTGAAACCCGGTGATGGCGGTATGGCGGCAATGGTTAAACTTCCTCAGGCAATGGACAATGTAATGGTCCGTGTTGAGAACGAAGTAGGCCAATTGGTTCGCACTTTTGATATCGGCTCTAAACCATCAGGTGATACACGTGTTGAATGGGACGGAAAAGACGAAGACGGTAACCCATTGCCGGCCGGTAAGTACAACGTGAAAGCGTCGGGTTTATTGGATGGCGAGAGTACAGAGTTCCAGGTGTCGAGTTATGCGAACGTGAACAGTGTGCTTCTTGGTAAGGGTGATGGCAACGTACTACTCAATCTGGCTGGTTTTACATCGCCAGTACGACTTGCTGAAGTACTAGAAGTTGGTAAAGCGTAGCTTTTTGCAAAGTGACTATGCTAGCTAGATAGATTAGGAGAATATTGGAATGTCATATGTAGCTTTAAGCGGTCTGTCCGCTGCACAATTAGACCTGAATACAACCAGTAACAACATTGCGAACTCAAACACATTTGGCTTTAAAGAGTCTCGTGCCGAGTTTGGTGATGTTTATTCAAACTCGTTGTTCACTAACGCAAAAACGGCGGCAGGCGGCGGTGCGCAAGCTAGCCAAGTGGCGCAACAGTTCCATGAAGGTTCAAGTATTTATACGAATAACCCAATGGATTTGCGTATCAGTGGTACAGGTTTCTTTGCCGTATCGAAAGACCGCATGGTACCAGAGATCAATGAACTAACGCGTAATGGTGCATTTCACCTAAACAAAGACAACTACATGGTTACAGCTAATGATGAGTTTCTTTTGGGTTATGATGTCGATCCTAATTCGGGTGAAGTTCTTTCTTACGCGCCAAAGCCTCTCGACATTCCTGCTGAGTTTGGTAAGCCAAAACAGACAGAAAACATTGAAGTAGGGGTTAACCTGCCTGCAAATGGTGATCTTAAAGATCCGGCTGCATTTAACTTCGAAGATGCGGACACCTATAACCGTGCGACATCTTCGACGGTATACGATTCTATGGGTCAGTCTTACAAGTTAACGACTTACTACCTCAAAGATCAGACTCAACCAAACACTTGGCAGACGTACTACACCATGTCAGATGAGAACGGCGAAAAGCCGGTAAACATTACAGGTGGTGATGCGACGAATGCACAAGGTCATGTTGGCCATACAATGAAGTTCAACAATGACGGTACGTTAGCAAGCCTGAACAATGGTCAGCCAATTAATTCTGATCCATTAGGTGCTGGTGCGAACCCTGTTGATTTAAATGGTGCCGATCCAACGCAAGTACTTAAGTTCGGTCTCGATTCTTCAACTCAGTTTGCTGCACCGTTTGAATTGACTAAGTTTGATGAAGATGGCGCGACAACAGGTTTCTTAACCAAAATCGATTTCGATGAGTACGGCAGTGTTCTAGGTACTTACTCAAATGGTGAAAACGTGATGCTTGGCCGTGTAGGTCTGGTTCGTGTACCTAATGAGCAAGGTTTAGATAAGAAAGGCGGTACTCAGTGGGATTCTACTAACAACTCTGGTGATAAAATCTGGGGTGAATCGAATAAAGGTTCATTTGGTGGGATTAACAACGGCTCGCTAGAGCAATCGAATATCGACATGACGCAAGAGTTAGTTGACTTGATTTCTGCTCAACGTAACTTCCAAGCGAACTCTCGTTCTCTAGAAGTACATAACCAACTACAGCAAAATATTCTGCAAATTCGTTAATCGTTTTTATAGAGTCTAAGTTATCTGAGAATACCCAATTTAATGTTATTGAATTGGGTATTGTTGCTTGCCTTACTATTTGCCACTCCTATTGCCGCCCGGTAGTGCCACTGGCAACAATTCTTCCTGAGTGACCCTTTAATGCTCACCTTCTTTGTTTGTTTTATTTCTAAATTGCTGATAAATAACAAGTAAAAATACTGGCACAGAGTTTGCTTTATTAGTCACAGAAGATGATTTTTGGAGCAAAATTATGGATCGTGCCCTGTTTCTTGCCATGAGTGGCGCCAAGCAAAATATGCAAGCTTTGCAGTTGCGTTCAAACAACCTTGCCAACGTAAGTACCACGGGTTTCCGTGCTGATTTAGCACAAGCTCGTTCAATGCAAGCGTATGGCGAAGGCATGCCTACTCGTGTTTTCAGTATGACAGAGCGCCCGGGTCATAATTTCGCGCAAGGTAGCGTGGTCACCACTGGTCGAGATCTAGACGTCACCATTCAAGGTGATGGTTGGATTTCAGTTATGGACAACACTGGCCGTGAAGGTTTAACACGTAACGGTAACCTACGGGTTGACCAAAACGGTTTGCTAACCAACGCAAGTGGCCATTTAGTGCTTGGTGAAAACGACGCACCAATCACGCTGCCAATCCCAATCAGTAAAGTAGAAATTGGTACAGATGGTACGATCTCAGTCATTCCTCAAGGCGCTCCAGCTGAAGAATTGGCCGTAGTTGATCGTATTAAGCTTGTACGTCCAGATAACCAAAGTTTGTTTAAAGATACGAATGGTCTATTCCGTTCGAAAAACCCAGATCAGGCATACGAAGCGGATGCAGCGGTAACGTTGCTAAAAGGTGCTATCGAAGGCAGTAACGTAAATGCTGTCGGTGAAATGACCAGTTTGATTGACTTACAACGTCAGTTTGAAATGCAGGTCAAGATGATGAGTACGGCAGAGGAAATGGACAAGTCGTCTGATTCACTGCTTCGTATGAGCTAATAGAATTTAAAGGAATTTGCTATGCATCCAGCATTATGGGTAAGTAAAACAGGTTTAGACGCCCAACAAACCAATATCTCAACGATTTCGAACAACCTTGCCAACGCCTCGACCATTGGTTTTAAAAAGAGCCGCGCGGTATTTGAAGATCTGTTTTATCAGAACATCAACCAACCGGGTGGCCAATCGTCTCAGAACACTGAGTTGCCAAGTGGTTTGATGTTGGGTGCTGGTTCTAAGGTAGTAGCAACTCAAAAAGTTCACACTCACGGTAACGCGCAAACGACATCGAACAGCCTAGATATGATGATCGAAGGTGACGGCTTCTTCCAAGTTGAAATGCCAGACGGTGAGACAGGTTATAGCCGTAATGGTCAGTTCACACTGAACGGTGACGGTGCGATTGTAACATCGGGTCAGGGTTACCCGCTACAACCTGAAATCGTGATTCCTGAAGACGCGATCTCGGTGACAGTAGGCAACGATGGTGAAGTTTCGGTTCGTCTGCGCGGTGAGCAAAACAACGTCGTAGTTGGCCAAATCACCATTACTGACTTCGTGAACCCCGGTGGTTTAGAGCCAGTCGGTCAAAACCTTTACTTGCCGACAGGTGCGAGTGGCGACCCACAAGAAGGTGTTCCGGGTTTTGATGGCTTGGGTAACATCCGCCAGTCGATGCTAGAAACATCGAACGTAAACGTAACCGAAGAGCTAGTGAATATGATCGAAGCTCAACGTGTTTACGAAATGAACTCGAAAGTTATCTCGTCGGTAGACAAGATGATGAGCTTTGTTAACCAACAGCTGTAATTGGTTATTTGTCGCTGACTTGTTTCGCACTCATTGACGTGTGTCACGACTTACTATTTACAACGGCCAACAATTTACAGCGGCCAACTAAGAGTATATCGCCATGAAACGTATTTTTTGTTTAGCTCTGTTTGTATCCATGACGGGCTGTAGCATGCTGGACCCAATTGAAACACCGGCAGAAGAAAACGCGACCACTGTGGTTGATGCGGTGGAAGGCGATAAGTCGACTCAAGAGAGTTCCGGCATTATCGATACGCTTCGTGGTCGAACCGATCCCGTTGCTGGTGACCCTGCATGGGCACCGATTAATCCAAAGCAAAAACCAGAACATTACGCAGCGGCAACGGGATCTTTGTTTAATGTTAACCATATTGGCAGCATGTATGATGATTCAAAACCTCGTGGTATTGGCGATATTATTACTGTGGCGTTAGATGAAAATACGCGAGCGACCAAAAAAGCCAATGCTGACATGTCTAAGTCGAACGACGCAACGATGGAACCTCTGGCTGTCGGTGGTCAAGAGTTAGCTATCGATAAGTACAATTTCTCTTACGATTTGAGTAACACCAATACCTTTGCCGGTGATGCATCAGCCAACCAAAGTAACAGCATCAGCGGCTACATTACCGTTGAAGTCATCGAAGTATTAGCCAATGGCAACCTAGTGGTTCGAGGTGAGAAGTGGATGACACTGAACACGGGCGATGAGTACATCCGCCTAAGCGGCACCATCCGTCCTGATGATATTGACTTCGAAAATACCATCGCTTCAAACCGGGTGTCTAACGCACGAATTCAGTACTCAGGGACCGGCGTACAAAAAGATATGCAAGAGCCTGGATTCTTGGCACGATTCTTTAATGTATCACTGTAGGGCTTGAGAGGGTGTCGACATACTGACAGCCTCTATCACTGAGCCATATTTAGCTAAGCTATTCTAAATTAAAGTAATACAGACAGGTTACTCAATGAAAAAACTAACGCTCGTACTATTCGGCATGCTATTTCTTGCCACCAGTGCCCATGCTGCGCGTATTAAAGACGTGGCAAAAGTGGCGGGTGTTCGTAGTAACCAACTTGTCGGTTATGGTCTGGTCACGGGTTTGCCGGGTACAGGTGAGACAACTCCCTTTACCGATCAAACGTTTAACGCGATGCTGCAAAATTTTGGCATCCAATTGCCGCCCGGCACTAAGCCAAAAACTAAAAACGTAGCGGCTGTTATTGTTACCGCTGAATTGCCAGCCTTCTCTAAGCAAGGTCAGGAAGTTGACGTAACGGTCTCTTCAATCGGTTCGGCAAAAAGCTTGCGTGGCGGTACCTTGCTACAAACCTTCCTAAAAGGTCTTGATGGTCAAGTTTATGCAGTAGCGCAAGGTAACTTGGTGGTAAGTGGCTTCAGTGCACAAGGTAACGACGGTTCAAAGCTTGTCGGTAACAATCCTAACGTTGGTATTATCTCTAGCGGTGCGACAGTTGAACAAGAGATCCCAACGCCATTTGGCCGTGGCGACTACATCACTTTTAATCTAATCCAATCCGATTTCACAACGGCTCAGCGTTTAGCTGATGCGGTTAATAATTTCCTAGGTCCACAAATGGCTTCAGCGGTAGACGCGACTTCAGTAAAAGTTCGCGCACCACGTGAAATCAGCCAACGTGTGGCGTTCTTATCGGCTATCGAAAACATCGAATTCGACCCTGCAGAAGGATCTGCAAAAATCATCGTTAACTCTCGTACTGGTACGATTGTGGTTGGTAAGCACGTTCGCTTAAAAGCGGCTGCGGTCACACACGGTGGTATGACGGTTGCAATCAAAGAAAACTTGAATGTGAGTCAGCCGAATGCATTTTCTGGCGGTCAAACAGTGGTAGTTCCTGATTCTGATATCGAAGTCACCGAAGCCGATGGAAAGATGTTTAAGTTTGAACCGGGTCTAACGTTGGATGATTTGGTTCGAGCCGTCAACGAAGTAGGCGCAGCGCCTTCTGATTTAATGGCAATTCTTCAAGCACTGAAACAAGCCGGTGCAATTGAAGGCCAATTGATCATTATCTAAGGAATAAAGCATGATTAAGAATAACAATGACATCGGCTTTATTCACGACATCGGTAGCTTAGACCGCCTTCGTCAACAAGCGGTAAATGGTGAAGAGGGCAGCGAAAAAGAAGCACTGACGGCTGCGGCAAAACAGTTTGAATCGATTTTTACCTCTATGTTGTTTAAGTCGATGCGCGACGCGAACTCAAGCTTTAAGTCGGATATGTTGAACAGCCAGAACGAGCAGTTCTATCGTCAGATGCAAGATGACCAAATGGCGAGTGAATTGAGTGCTTCAGGTTCTCTAGGCCTAGCGGATATGATCGTGGCTCAATTAAGTGCTGGTCAAGCAAGCGATGCGGCAGAAGATAAGGTTCGTAGTGAAGGCTTTGATACTTCACTGCAAAGACCTCAGTTCTCTGGCCGTTCAGAAGACAGAATATCTGAAGTTCAATCTGCTTCCGCTGTTAAACAACCAGTCTCTTTTGATTCTCCAGAATCGTTTGTTACCTCAATGAAGCCTTATGCTGAGAAAGCAGCAAGTGCGCTCGGTGTCGATTCATCGTTGCTATTAGCACAAGCCGCTCTTGAAACAGGTTGGGGTTCTAAAATGGTTAAAAACTCTTTGGGTAATAGTAATAACCTATTCAACATCAAAGCCGATAGAAGTTGGAAGGGCGATAAGGTTGCTACGCAAACTCTTGAGTTCCATGGTAAAACAGCAGTCAAAGAGTCAGCGTCTTTCCGTTCTTACTCAAACTTCGAAGACAGCTTTAATGACTATGTGAAGTTCTTGAATGAAAATCCAAGATACGAAACGGCATTGAAGCATCAAGGTAACTCAGAGAACTTCATCAA
Source organism: Vibrio sp. ECSMB14106 (assembly GCF_000972265.1). NCBI lineage: Bacteria > Pseudomonadati > Pseudomonadota > Gammaproteobacteria > Vibrionales > Vibrionaceae > Vibrio > Vibrio sp. ECSMB14106. The sequence continues at coordinate 62,603 of NZ_LAUM01000035.1, forward strand.
AGGTATCCACCAAGCTGGCTATGCAACTGACCCTAACTATGCCGATAAAGTATTGCGCGTTAAAGCGAAGATTGATGAGATGAATTAGCGCAATCAACTAGCATTGAGAGCTTGCCATTGGCAGGCTTTTTTCTTATCCGTCACCTCAAACCTTGCCACGTTGTCCATAGTTATCTCCTTACACTTCAATAAATTATTGTCTTTAACTCTCCGTTATTTCTATTGGCACATATATTGCTTGTTATCTTAGTGATATACGGTTGTAGTTAATCAGTTCATTCTGATTTTGTTAAGTTTTTTGGGGGCATTATGGCGTCGGATCTTCTGAATGTAGGGGCACAAAGTGTTCTTACTGCTCAGAGACAGTTAAACACCACAGGTCATAACATTTCTAACGCCAATACAGAGGGCTTTAGCCGCCAATCTGTAATTCAAGGTGTGAATGACCCGCGTCAGTACGGTGGCCAGTCCTATGGTATGGGTGTGCACGTGGAAAATGTTCGCCGCTCTTGGGATCAGTTTGCCGTTAAAGAACTTAACTTATCGACAACCAATGCCGCCAACAAAGGCGATACCGAAGCCAACCTCGACATGCTGTCGAGTATGTTGTCATCGGTCGCTTCAAAGAAGATCCCAGAAAACCTTAATGAATGGTTTGATTCGGTTAAGACACTCGCTGATACACCTAATGATGTAGGTGCGAGAAAAGTGGTGTTAGAAAAAGCCGAACTGTTAAGCAAAACACTGAATGAATTTCATGAAACGGTGCGCCAACAATCTGATTCTACGAATAAAAAACTAGACATGGGTATAGAGCGAGTTAACCAACTCGCGATCGAGATTCGTGATGTTCAACGCTTAATGATGCGAACTCCTGGGCCTCATAATGACTTACGAGATCAGCATGAGAAACTGATTAATGAGCTGTCTGGGTACACCAAAGTAACGGTGACGCCACGCTCTAATGCTGAAGGTTTTAATGTCCATATCGGTAATGGCCATACCTTAGTTTCTGGTAGTGAAGCGAGCCAATTAAAAATGGTCGATGGCCTGCCAGATGTACATCAACGTCGCTTAGCGATTATTGAAGGAAAGTCTCTAAAACCGATCACTAGCAGTGATATCGATGGAAAAATCGGTGCCATGTTAGACATGCGAGATGACCACATTCCAGAAGTCATGGATGAACTGGGTCGTTTGGCGACGGCGTTTTCACACAAAGTAAATGAGTTGCAATCGCAAGGTTTAGATCTTAATGGCAACGTGGGTAAAAACCTGTTCACCGATGTGAATTCTGAGCGGGTGGCAAAATCACGCGTGACGGCGAGCAGTCAGTCAAAGGCTGATGTTGCGGTTTATATAGATGACACCTCTGCCTTAAAAGGCGGAGAGTATGGCCTTAAGTATGATGGCAGCGACTATGTCGTAACCAAGCCTAACGGTGAAACGGTAAAAGTCAGCACTAATTCAAGTGGCAACGCTTTTAATCTTGATGGTATGCGAGTAGAAATTCGCAACCCTCCTGAGCTTGGAGAGAAATTGCTGTTGCGTCCAACTCGCAATTTTGCCGCACAGATTCAGATGGAAACCAAAGATCCAAAAGACATTACTGCGCAAAGTTATGAAGCATCGACCACGTTTGCCAAAGGCACGGCCGGTTTCAAAATTTTACAAGCGGGTCAACTGCGCGAGTTCGAAGTTATTGTGTCACCCAAGGGTGAGCAGTTTGCGGTGACGGATCCGAAAGGCAATATTTTAATGCAGCCGCAACCTTATCCGCCTGAAGGACCGGTCACTATTAACGGCACCACGTTTGAGTTAACTCCGGGAGCGGTGGCAAACGATAAATTTACGGCAAACCTTGTCCCATCAGAAGGTGACAACGGTAATCTACGTAAGATGCAAAATCTACAAACCGGAAAAATTTTGAACGATGGTGAGTCTACGATTTTAGACCTTTACCATAACTTGAATACCAATATGGGGTTGAAGTCTTCAACGGCCAATCGCTTGAGTGATATTGCGACCTTAGAAAAACAGTCAGCTCAAGAGCGTATTGCTTCGGTATCCGGGGTCAATCTCGATGAAGAAGCAGCCAATATGATGAAATTTCAGCAAGCGTACATGGCTTCCTCACGCATCATGCAAGCTGCCAATGATACGTTTAACACTATTTTGGCTCTGAGATAGGAAGTGTAAATGTTGAATCGTATTTCTAGCTTCCATAACTATCAGTCAGTACAAAATGACTTGCGCCGCCAAGAGAACAAGGTGCATCACAACCAAGCGCAACTCGCTTCTGGTAAGAAGTTACAGTCACCAAGTGATGACCCGTTGGCGACCCACTATCTACAAAATATTGGTCAGCAATCTGAGCAACTGAAACAATATGTTGATGCTATTACGTTGGTTCGAAATCGTTTAGAGCATCATGAAGTTATGATGTCTAACTCGGAAGGGTTTGCTGATGAAGCCAAACGAACCGTAATGGAAATGATCAACGGCGCGCTTTCACCGGAAGACCGTTTAGCTAAGCAGCGTGAAATTGAAGAACTGGCGAATAACTTTTTGTACTTGGCCAACTCTCAAGATGAGTCGGGTAACTATACATTTGCGGGCACTAAGCCGAAGAACCAGCCTTTCTTTCGAGATAACGAAGGGAACGTGACGTATCAAGGTGATGATTACCAACGCAAGATGCGTGTGGCAAGTAGCTTTGAGATGGCAATGAATGATCCGGGCAGCAAGTTATTTATGGAAATAGATAACCCGTTTGGTGATTACGAGCCCCAATATGAGCTTGAGCCTGCCTCTGAGTTATTACTCGAGCGTGCGACTAACAGCGCTGAAGATGGTTCTACCTATAAAGTGACTTTCGTCGACATGCAGACGGGTAAGTTCGCTTATCAACTTGAAAAAGATGGCGCAGTGGTTGCGGCAGAAGATTTTGATCCTTCGACAGGCATTGTTTACGAAGGGCTGAATATTCAAATCAAAGGCCAGATCACTAAGGGGGACTCAATCACCTTAGAGCCGAGAGAGACATTCTCTATTTTTGATACGTTCAAAGAGGCGGCAGAGCAAGCAGAACATCCGGTTTCAGATGCGTCGGCGACCGCGAAACTGCATCAAGTGACCGAAGAGTTCCATGCTGCGTTTATTCATTTGACGAAGGCAAGAACCGATGTCGGTGCGCGTTTGAATACCTTGGATATTCAAGAGCAACAGCATGAAGATTTTAAGTTGTCTTTAGCAAAAGCAAAAAGCAACTTTGAAGATTTGGATTATTCGAAAGCAATCATTGAATTCAATGAAAACTCTCGGGCACTGCAAGCTTCTCAACAAGCGTTTGGCAAAACCAAAGACCTGACCTTGTTTAACTATATTTAATAATTAATCGGTATTTAGTGGTGACTTGTCGATCACCATGGCGTTGATTCCTTGCCGTATGTGCTATGCCATACGTGCGAATGACGCCATAGTTTGCCGCTTTTTTGTACGAAGCATGATGTTTCTAGAATAGCGGCAAAAAACGGCAATAAGGAAGGTGAATGTTTTTACCTTCTAATAGTAGAAAATCATAATTGCGCAGTGTTGTTTGTAAGTTTTTGATTTTTTAGATAATTAAAAAATTATTCACATGAAATTAAACTTGGCATACAACTTGTATCTGTGTTGGTTATAAATGATTAATACAGATCTTAAACCTTGTATAGGGTTTATCGAGTAATACACGGTCAGTGCTTATCCATATGAGAGTAAAGCTGGCCGCTTCGCAGAAAGCTTGCGAACTCATAAGGAGAGCAAAATGGCTATTAATGTAAGTACTAACGTATCTGCTATGACAGCACAGCGTTACCTGAATAAAGCGTCGAATGACTTAGCGACTTCAATGGAGCGTTTGTCATCGGGTCACAAGATCAACAGCGCAAAAGATGATGCAGCGGGTTTGCAAATTTCGAACCGCTTAACAGCTCAATCTCGTGGTCTTGATGTCGCAATGCGTAATGCCAATGACGGTATTTCGATCGCTCAAACCGCTGAAGGTGCGATGAACGAATCAACCAACGTACTACAACGTATGCGTGATTTGGCGATTCAATCATCAAACGGTACCAACTCGCCGGCAGAGCGTACTGCACTGAATGAAGAGTCAATGGCACTTCAAGATGAGCTTAACCGTATCGCTGAAACAACCTCTTTTGGTGGCCGCCGCCTATTGAACGGTTCATTTGGTGAAGCCTCATTCCAGATCGGTGCTAGCTCCGGTGAAGCCATGATCATGGGGTTAACGAGTATCCGTGCTGATGACTTCCGCATGGGGGGCACTACATTTGATTCTGAAAACGCTAAAGATAAGAACTGGGAAGTGCCTGCACAAGCTCGCGACCTTAAGTTCGAATTCAAGACTAAAGCGGGCGAAGACATCATTTTAGATATCAATACCAAAGCGGGTGATGATATAGAAGAGCTAGCGACTTACATTAATGGTCAGTCTGATTTAGTGAACGCATCGGTGACTGATGAAGGCCGTTTGCAACTATTCGTTGCTGAACCTGATCTCGAAGGTGCAATGTCGATCTCTGGTGGTCTAGCTTCTGAGCTAGGTATTAAGAGCGAAGGTCGTCCTACATCAGTGCAAGACGTTAGCTTAACTAGTGTTGCAGGCTCACAGAACGCGATCAGCGTGATTGACTCTGCAATGAAATACGTAGATTCACAGCGTGCTGATTTAGGTGCGAAACAGAACCGTCTAAGCCACAGTATTAATAACTTGGCAAACGTACAAGAGAACGTAGACGCTTCTAACAGCCGAATCAAAGATACGGACTTTGCGAAAGAGACGACGCAAATGACCAAATCACAAATTCTGCAACAAGCAGGTACTTCGATACTTGCTCAAGCAAAACAGTTGCCTAACTCTGCAATGTCACTATTGCAATAGTTATTGGTTGAACTTGCTGCTCGTGTTCAGACGTGAGCCATGCAGCAAGGGAAACTGGCAAGCATACTTACTATTGAATGTTTAGCTCTCTCATCTCTCACCTGCTATCCATTTTTACAGTAAGAATGCAACGGCAAGTCGGAAATGTGTTCATTTCTCGATGATCTCCACACAGGCTCTGACGCGCCAACTAGCCCCGGTTCTCTCAAAGGAAAAGGGGCTTTTTCCTTTCTGCCTCTTGGGCTCCCACTAGCTTCTTTGCCTATTCTGTTATCGGTCGACTTTATGTCTAATCATTCGTCTGGATCTCCAGATTCACGCCAGTATGAAATGTTAGGTGATGGAGCATTTCTATGCGTTGATTCATTTGAAGAACGTTTTGTATGTTTTATGAACATATTGAAATCTTTTGTTCGTCGATATTAGTGGTTATTTTAGAAAAACATAAAAAATAAAATGCTGAAAAATAAAGACTTATTATTTTGTTTGTAGTTTTTCAAAAGTTTTTCTAAAGCTTCGTGTTTTCGAGCCGTTATTAAAAGTAACTTTGAGAGAACTACTTGGTTTTCCGA
>NZ_LAUM01000036.1:0-57369 GCF_000972265.1 Vibrio sp. ECSMB14106
TCCGCGAAGGTGGCCGTACTGTTGGTGCTGGTGTTGTAGCTAAAATCTTTGCATAAGATTTGACGAACCACTAGTAAAAAGGGCATCATTTGATGCCCTTTTTCTGCGCTAAAAAAAGAGTTGAGCGATTTGGCATCAATTTCGACTCTTAGCAAGGAATTAAACGGTCTTTTTGGCTAAAATGACTGTTAGATGTGTTGTTTTGCAACGCAAAGGAATGTGCCCTGCAACAGCGGGGTTATTGTCGTCTATATTTAAGGCTTGTCACAGGTTGGTTTTATGAAAGCAAACGCTGAAACTCCTGATAGCTCAAGTGCAGCAGATACAATGAAGTGGATTGTCGCTTTTGTTCTGTTGGCTGCTGCTGTTGTGGGTAATTACCTGTATGGTGAATTGTCTGTTGTGATTCGCGCTGCAGGTGTAGTTGTGCTGATTGCTGCCGCACTAGGCGTTGCAGCAACAACAACTAAAGGTAAAGCTGCGATCGATTTTGCAAAAGAATCTCGAATGGAGATTCGTAAAGTTGTTTGGCCTACTCGCCAAGAAACTATGCAAACTGCATTGATCGTTTTAGCTGTATGTATTGTTATGTCTCTAGTGCTTTGGGGAATTGACGGCATTATGGTCCGTCTAGTTTCTCTAGCAACTGGGGTGTAGAGGGTTCTGATTCATGAGTGAAGCTCCAAAAAAACGTTGGTATGTAGTTCAAGCCTTTTCTGGCTTTGAAGGTCGTGTTGCTCAGTCGCTACGCGAGCATATTAAAATGCACAACATGGAAGAATTCTTTGGTGACGTTTTAGTACCTACTGAAGAAGTAGTGGAAATGCGTGCAGGTCAACGCCGTAAAAGTGAACGTAAATTCTTCCCTGGCTACGTCTTAGTTCAAATGATCATGAATGATGAATCATGGCACTTAGTACGCAGCATTCCGCGTGTTATGGGCTTCATTGGTGGTACCTCTGATCGTCCTGCACCAATCACTGATAAAGAAGCTGATGCTATTTTGAACCGTCTAGAGAAAGCGAGCGAGTCTCCACGTCCTAAGACAATGTTCGAAGCGGGTGAAGTGGTTCGTGTGAACGATGGTCCATTTGCTGATTTTAACGGTACTGTTGAAGAAGTAGATTACGAGAAAAGCCGTATTAAGGTATCTGTATCGATCTTTGGTCGTGCAACACCGGTTGAGCTTGAATTTGGTCAAGTCGAAAAACTGGATTAATACTCTTACCTTTTGAGCAAGTTGTGGATAAATAGTTTATAAGCTGTTCAAAATCAAAGAGTATAAAAAATCACCTTTTTAGGGTTGTTAAAGGCGCGAATTATGATTATAATTTCGCGCCTTTTTGCTTCTATGGAAGCGGGAAAGAGTTAATTGAAATTATGGGGAGCTTGCTTGACGGCTGGCGCATGTACCCAAATATTAGGAAATATCATGGCTAAGAAAGTTGAAGCTTATATCAAACTGCAAGTTGCAGCTGGTATGGCAAACCCAAGTCCACCGGTTGGTCCTGCTCTAGGTCAACACGGCGTGAACATCATGGAATTCTGTAAAGCGTTCAACGCAAAAACAGAATCTGTTGAGAAAGGTCTACCTACTCCAGTAGTTATTACTGTTTACAACGACCGTTCTTTCACGTTCGTAACTAAGACTCCACCTGCTGCTGTTCTTCTTAAGAAAGCTGCTGGCGTTAAGTCTGGTTCTGGTCGTCCAAACACTGAAAAAGTGGGCACTGTAACTGACGCTCAAATCCAAGAAATCGCAGAAACTAAAGCTGCTGATATGACTGGTGCTGACATCGAAGCAATGAAGCGTTCTATTGCTGGTACTGCTCGTTCAATGGGCCTAGTGGTAGAGGGATAAGATCATGGCAAAACTTACTAAGCGTATGCGCGTAATCCGCGACAAAGTTGATTCAACTAAAGAATACGAGATCAACGAAGCTGTTGCTCTTCTTAAAGAACTAGCAACTGCTAAGTTCGTTGAGTCTGTAGACGTTGCTGTTAACCTAGGCATCGATGCTCGTAAATCTGACCAAAACGTTCGTGGCGCAACTGTGTTACCTCACGGTACTGGCCGTGACATCCGCGTTGCTGTTTTCACTCAAGGTGCAAACGCAGAAGCTGCTAAAGCTGCTGGCGCAGATATCGTTGGTATGGAAGATCTTGCTGAGCAAGTGAAAAAAGGCGAAATGAACTTCGACGTAGTTGTTGCTTCTCCAGATGCAATGCGTGTTGTTGGTCAACTAGGTACAATCCTAGGTCCACGCGGCCTTATGCCAAACCCTAAAGTTGGTACTGTAACTCCTAACGTTGCTGAAGCGGTTAAGAACGCTAAAGCTGGTCAGGTTCGTTACCGTAACGACAAGAACGGCATCATCCACACTACTATCGGTAAAGCATCTTTCGAAGCTAACCAGCTTCAAGAGAACCTAGAAGCACTTCTAGTTGCTCTTAAGAAAGCTAAGCCTTCTTCAGCTAAAGGTTCTTACCTGAAGAAAGTAAGCATCTCGACTACGATGGGTGCTGGTGTTGCTGTTGATCAAGCTAGTCTTGATACTCAAGCAAACTAATTTGCTTAGGCGCAGATTTAGTGTATACTTCTGCGCCTAATATTTGTGGTTGGGTGGTTTTAAAGCAATTTGAAATTATCTATCCCAAGACCGTAGGCGCTATCGATTTTCATTAGATTGTTGATGGCTTAATAAAACCTACGTAGGCGATGTTGTGGTTTGAAATGAATTTATTCATTTTTAAATAACATCGTAAACGCTCAATACATTTTGTATTGGGTGCTGTAATCACAACCAGAGGTTAATCCAAATGGCTTTAAATCTTCAAGACAAAAAAGCAATTGTTGCTGAAGTCAACGAAGCTGCCAGTGGTGCACTTTCTGCAGTTGTAGCTGATTCTCGTGGCGTTGAAGTTGGCGCAATGACTTCTCTACGTAAACAAGCTCGCGAAGCGGGTGTTTACATGAAAGTTGTTCGTAACACACTAGCACGCCGTGCGGTTCAGGGTACAGACTACGAGTGTCTAGTAGACACTTTCACTGGTCCTACTCTGATCGCATTCTCTAATGAGCACCCAGGTGCTGCAGCGCGTCTTTTCAAAGACTTCGCTAAAGAGAATAAAGATTTCGAGATCAAAGCTGCTGCATTTGAAGGCGCAGTTACTGATGCTGAAGTACTAGCGACACTACCAACTTACGACGAAGCAATTGCACGCCTAATGATGTGCATGAAAGAAGCTTCTGCTGGCAAGCTGGTTCGTACTATCGCTGCTGTTCGCGACCAAAAAGAAGAAGCTGCGGCATAAGCCTTGCTTTTCACTGGTTGCTATTTAAACTTATTGTTGACTTAAAAGAGAATTGTTATGTCTATTACTAACGAGCAAATCCTAGACGCAGTTGCAGAAATGTCTGTAATGCAAGTTGTTGAGCTTATCGAAGCTATGGAAGAGAAATTCGGCGTTACTGCAGCAGCTGCTGTTGTAGCTGGCGGCGCTGCTGGCGGCGAAGCTGCTGCTGAGCAAACTGAATTCGACGTTATCCTAACAGGTGCTGGCGCTAACAAAGTACAAGTTATCAAAGCTGTACGTGGCGCAACTGGCCTAGGTCTTAAAGAAGCTAAAGGTCTTGTAGACTCAGCTCCTGCAGCGCTTAAAGAAGGCGTTGACAAAGCTGAAGCTGAAGCTCTTAAAGCACAGCTAGAAGAAGCTGGCGCTTCTGTTGAAGTTAAGTAATTACTACTTAATTTCATAGCCGAAAGGCTAATGGCTGGTGGTTAATTAACCACCGGCCTTTTTGCGCTGTAGGGCTATGACGAAATTTCCGCTGTTTAACCGTCATAATCCGAGCAAAAAAACAGTCATTTTTTCGAAATGATTGTTCACTACAGTAAACAGCTGTTTGTCACCACCCCCTCTGAAGAGTGTTTTGGGTGGTTTGGGTCACTTATCAGCGAGCTGAGGAACCCCATGGTTTACTCTTATACCGAGAAAAAGCGCATCCGTAAGGATTTTGGTACTCGTCCACAAGTTTTGGACATTCCATACCTACTATCGATCCAGCTTGATTCTTTCGACAAATTCATCGAACAGGATCCTGAAGGTCAATACGGTCTTGAAGCTGCTTTCCGTTCTGTATTTCCAATTCAGAGCTACAACGGCAATTCTGAGCTGCAATACGTTAGCTACCGTCTTGGTGAGCCAGTTTTTGACGTTAAAGAATGTCAAATCCGCGGTGTTACTTACTCAAAGCCACTACGCGTAAAACTACGTTTAGTTATCTTTGATCGAGACGCACCAGCAGGTACTGTAAAAGACATTAAAGAACAAGAAGTCTACATGGGCGAAATTCCGCTTATGACAGACAATGGTACTTTCGTAATTAATGGTACCGAGAGGGTTATCGTATCCCAGCTGCACCGAAGCCCAGGCGTGTTCTTCGACAGTGATAAGGGTAAGACTCACTCATCAGGTAAAGTTCTTTATAACGCACGTGTAATTCCTTACCGTGGCTCATGGTTAGACTTTGAGTTCGATCCTAAGGATAACTTATTCGTACGTATCGACCGTCGTCGTAAACTACCAGCATCGATTATTCTTCGTGCACTTGGTAAATCGACTGAAGAGATCCTTGATCTGTTCTTCGACAAAGTGAACTTCGAAGTTAAAGACCAAACTCTTCTTATGGAGTTGGTTCCTGATCGTCTACGTGGTGAAACTGCGTCATTCGACATCGAAGCAAACGGCAAAACTTACGTTGAGACTGGTCGTCGTGTTACTGCTCGCCATATCCGTCAACTTGAAAAAGATGGCGTTGAGCACATCGAAGTACCAGTAGAGTACATCGTTGGTAAAGTTGCATCTAAAGATTACATCAATGAAGCAACTGGCGAGATCATCGTTGGCGCGAACCAAGATATTAGCCTAGAAGCACTTGCTAACCTGTCTCAAGCAGGCCACAAGGCTCTACAAACTCTGTTCACGAATGACCTAGATCACGGTCCATTCATGTCGGACACTCTACGTGCCGATAGCACAGTAGATCGCATCTCTGCATTGGTAGAAATCTACCGCATGATGCGTCCTGGCGAGCCACCAACGAAAGAAGCTGCAGAATCATTGTTCGAAAGCCTATTCTTCTCTGAAGATCGTTACGACCTATCAACTGTAGGCCGTATGAAGTTCAACAGCTCTATCGAGCGTGAAGAAGAAGAAGAGCGCGGTACTCTGGATGAATCAGACATCATCGAAGTGATGAAGAAACTGATTGGTATCCGTAACGGTATTGGTGAAGTGGACGACATCGACCACCTTGGCAACCGTCGTATCCGTTCTGTTGGTGAAATGGCAGAAAACCAATTCCGTGTTGGTCTAGTTCGTGTAGAACGTGCCGTAAAAGAGCGCCTAAGCCTTGGTGACCTTGACGCAATCATGCCTCAAGACCTTATCAACGCTAAGCCTATCTCTGCTGCAGTGAAAGAATTCTTTGGCTCTTCACAGCTTTCACAGTTCATGGACCAAAACAACCCATTGTCAGAAGTTACGCACAAGCGTCGTATCTCTGCTTTAGGTCCCGGTGGTCTTACTCGTGAGCGCGCAGGCTTCGAAGTACGTGACGTTCACGTAACTCACTACGGTCGTCTATGTCCGATCGAAACGCCTGAAGGTCCAAACATCGGTCTAATTAACTCGCTATCTGCGTTTGCACGTTGTAACGATTACGGTTTCCTAGAAACTCCGTACCGTCGTGTTGTGGATGGTGTAGTAACAGAAGAAGTTGATTACCTGTCTGCAATCCAGGAAGGTCAATTCGTAATCGCGCAGGCAAACACTGTTCTTACAGAAGAAGGTACGTTTGCAGATGAGCTAATCACAGCTCGTCAAAAAGGTGAATCAGGTCTTCACCCTCGTGATCACGTTGACTACATGGACGTTGCGACAAACCAAGTAGTATCTATCGCTGCTTCGCTTATCCCGTTCCTAGAACACGATGATGCGAACCGTGCATTGATGGGTGCGAACATGCAACGTCAAGCAGTACCAACACTTAAGGCTGATAAGCCTCTAGTCGGTACTGGTATTGAACGTAACATCGCCGTTGACTCTGGTGTTACAGCGGTTGCTAAGCGTGGTGGTCAAGTTCAGTCTGTAGACGCTTCTCGTATCGTAGTTAAGGTTAACGAAGATGAATTGGTACCTGGCGAAGCTGGTATCGATATCTACAACCTAACTAAGTACACGCGTTCGAACCAAAACACATGTATTAACCAACGTCCAACTGTACTTCCTGGTGAACCAGTTGCACGCGGTGATGTTCTTGCTGATGGTCCTTCAACTGACCTTGGTGAACTAGCTCTTGGCCAAAACATGCGTATCGCGTTCATGCCTTGGAACGGTTACAACTTCGAAGACTCGATCTTAGTATCTGAGCGCGTAGTTCAAGAAGACCGTTTCACGACAATCCACATTCAAGAACTATCTTGTGTGGCTCGTGATACTAAGCTGGGCTCTGAAGAGATCACAGCTGATATTCCAAACGTAGGTGAGTCTGCTCTGTCTAAACTAGACGAGTCAGGTATCGTTTACATTGGTGCTGAAGTTAAGGGTGGCGACATCCTAGTTGGTAAAGTAACCCCTAAAGGTGAAACTCAACTGACTCCTGAAGAGAAGCTACTACGTGCGATCTTTGGTGAGAAAGCATCTGATGTTAAAGATACTTCGCTACGTGTACCAAACTCTGTTTCAGGTACTATCATCGATGTACAAGTCTTCACTCGCGATGGCGTAGAGAAAGACAAGCGTGCACTTGAGATCGAACAGATGCAGCTTAAAGAAGCTAAGAAAGACCTAACTGAAGAGTTCCAAATTCTTGAGGGTGGCCTTCTTAACCGTGTTAAAGCTGTACTTCTGTCTGGTGGTTACTCTGAAGCTAAGCTTGATACTATCGGTCGTAAGCAATGGTTAGAGCAAGTTCTAGAAGATGACGCGCTACAAACACAGCTTGAGCAACTTGCTGAGCAGTGGGATGAGCTAAAAGCTGACTTCGATAAGAAGTTTGAAACTAAGCGTCGTAAAATCACTCAAGGTGATGATCTAGCGCCTGGCGTTCTTAAGATTGTTAAAGTTTACCTAGCGGTTAAACGTCGTATCCAGCCTGGTGATAAGATGGCCGGTCGTCACGGTAACAAAGGTGTAATCTCTAAGATTAACCCTGTTGAAGACATGCCATACGATGAGAAAGGTCAGCCTGTAGACATCGTACTTAACCCACTGGGTGTACCATCGCGTATGAACATCGGTCAGATCCTAGAAGTACACTTAGGTTTGGCTGCGAAAGGTATCGGTGACAAGATCAACCAAATGGTTAAGGAACAGCAAGAACTGCATAAGTTCCGTGAGTTCCTACAGAAGGTTTATGATCTTGGTGATACTCGTCAGAAAGTTGATATTGCAGAACTGTCTGATGATCAAGTTCGTACACTGATTAAGAACCTACGTGGCGGTCTACCGATTGCTACTCCTGTGTTCGACGGTGCTTCTGAGCCTCTAATCAAAGAACTACTTAAACTGGGTGATCTGCCAGAATCTGGTCAGCTTAAACTGTTTGATGGTCGTACTGGTGATTCGTTTGAGCGTCCTGTAACTGTTGGTTACATGTACATGCTGAAACTAAACCACTTGGTTGATGACAAGATGCATGCTCGTTCGACGGGTTCTTACAGCCTAGTAACTCAGCAACCACTTGGTGGTAAAGCTCAGTTCGGTGGTCAGCGTTTCGGTGAGATGGAAGTATGGGCACTAGAAGCATACGGTGCTGCATATACTCTACAAGAAATGCTAACAGTTAAGTCAGATGACGTTAACGGCCGTACTAAGATGTATAAGAACATCGTAGACGGTAACCATAGCATGGAACCTGGTATGCCTGAGTCGTTCAACGTACTGTTGAAAGAGATTCGCTCGCTAGGTATCAACATCGAGCTAGAAGACGAAGAGTAATCCCTCCTCTTTTTAAAAGAAGATAGGATTATTTGGTAAAAGGGAGCTTGCTACAGCAGTGAGCTCCTTTAACTCCTTACAGGAGCTGAATGTGAAAGACTTATTAAACTTTCTAAAAGCACAGCATAAGACCGAAGAATTTGATGCAATCAAAATCGGTCTATCTTCACCAGACATGATTCGTTCATGGTCTTTTGGTGAAGTTAAAAAGCCGGAAACAATTAACTATCGTACGTTCAAACCTGAACGTGATGGTCTGTTCTGTGCACGTATTTTTGGTCCAGTTAAAGACTATGAATGTCTTTGTGGCAAATACAAGCGCCTGAAGCACCGTGGTGTTATCTGTGAGAAGTGTGGCGTTGAAGTTACACAAACTAAAGTTCGTCGTGACCGAATGGGCCACATCGAGCTAGCTTCACCAGTGGCTCACATCTGGTTCCTTAAATCACTACCGTCTCGTATCGGTTTGTTAATGGATATCCCTCTACGTGATATCGAGCGTGTTCTTTATTTCGAAATGTACGTAGTAACTGAACCAGGTATGACTGATCTAGAAAAATCTCAGATGCTTACTGAAGAAGAGTATCTGGATCGCCTAGAAGAATGGGGTGACGAATTCACTGCTAAGATGGGTGCTGAAGCGATCAAAGATCTGCTTTCAACAATGGACCTTCATCAAGAAGTGGAAGAAATGCGTGAAGAGTTAGAAACAACTAACTCAGAAACTAAGCGTAAGAAAGTTACTAAGCGTTTGAAGCTAGTGGAAGCGTTTATTGCATCGGGTAACGATCCGCAATGGATGATCCTAACTGTTCTTCCGGTACTTCCGCCAGATCTACGTCCTCTAGTACCTCTAGATGGCGGTCGTTTTGCGACTTCAGATCTGAACGACCTTTATCGTCGTGTGATCAACCGTAACAACCGTTTGAAGCGCCTTCTAGAGCTAGCGGCTCCAGACATCATCGTACGTAACGAAAAGCGTATGTTGCAAGAGTCTGTTGATGCCCTTCTAGATAACGGTCGTCGTGGTCGTGCAATTACAGGTTCGAACAAGCGCCCTCTGAAATCTCTTGCTGATATGATCAAGGGTAAACAAGGTCGTTTCCGTCAAAACCTTCTAGGTAAACGTGTAGACTACTCTGGCCGTTCTGTAATCACAGTAGGTCCATACCTTCGTCTACATCAGTGTGGTCTTCCTAAGAAGATGGCGCTAGAGCTATTTAAGCCGTTCATCTACAGCAAGCTAGAAACTCGTGGCATGGCTACGACTATCAAAGCAGCTAAGAAGATGGTAGAGCGTGAAGAAGCTATCGTTTGGGATATCCTAGATGAAGTTATCCGTGAACACCCAGTACTGCTTAACCGTGCACCTACACTTCACCGTCTAGGTATCCAAGCGTTTGAACCAGTACTAATCGAAGGTAAAGCGATTCAGCTTCACCCACTTGTGTGTGCGGCATACAACGCCGACTTCGATGGTGACCAAATGGCGGTACACGTGCCTCTAACTTTAGAAGCACAGCTTGAAGCACGTACACTGATGATGTCGACGAATAACATTCTGTCGCCAGCGTCAGGTGATCCGATCATCGTACCTTCTCAGGACGTTGTATTGGGTCTTTACTACATGACTCGTGAAAAGATCAATGTGAAAGGCGAAGGTATGTACCTTGCTGGCCCTGAAGAGGCTGAGAAGGCATACCGTACTAAGAGTGCAGAGCTACACGCTCGCGTTAAAGTTCGTATCACTGAGACCGTAGTAGACGAAGATGGTAACAGCACTACTGAAACGAAGATGGTTGATACAACTGTCGGCCGTGCAATGCTATGGCAAATCGTTCCAGCTGGCCTACCGTACAGCATCGTTAACCAAAAGTTAGGTAAGAAGCAAATTTCTACCCTTCTTAACGAAGCGTACCGTAAGCTTGGTCTTAAAGACACAGTTGTATTCGCTGACCAAATCATGTACGCAGGTTTTGCATACGCGGCACTTTCTGGTGTTTCTGTCGGTATCGACGATATGGTTGTACCTCAAGCGAAATACGACGAAATTGAATCTGCTGAAGAAGAAGTTCGTGAAATCCAAGAGCAATTCCAATCTGGTCTTGTTACTGCGGGTGAACGTTACAACAAAGTTATCGATATCTGGGCATCTACGAATGACCGCGTTGCGAAAGCAATGATGGATAACCTATCTTCTGAAACCGTTATCAACCGTGACGGTGAAGAAGAACAGCAAGAATCGTTCAACAGCATCTACATGATGGCCGACTCGGGCGCACGTGGTTCTGCAGCTCAGATTCGTCAGCTAGCGGGTATGCGTGGTCTGATGGCGCGTCCAGATGGTTCAATCATCGAAACGCCGATCACTGCGAACTTTAAAGAAGGTCTAAACGTCCTTCAGTACTTTATCTCAACGCACGGTGCTCGTAAGGGTCTTGCGGATACTGCACTGAAAACAGCAAACTCGGGTTACCTAACTCGTCGTCTAGTAGACGTTGCTCAAGACGTTGTAGTACACGAACATGACTGTGGTACGCAAGAAGGTATCGACATGATGCCTCACATCGAAGGTGGTGACGTTAAAGTTGCACTTTCTGAGCTTGCCCTAGGTCGTGTAGTTGCTGAAGACGTTCTTAAGCCTGGTACTGAAGATGTACTGATTCCACGTAATACTCTGATTGATGAGAAGTGGTGTCAAATCATGGAAGACAACTCAGTAGATAGCATGAAAGTGCGCTCTGTTGTTACCTGTGATGCAGACTTCGGTTGTTGTGCGCAGTGTTACGGTCGTGACTTAGCACGTGGTCACCTAGTGAACCAAGGTGAAGCAGTTGGTGTTATCGCTGCACAATCTATCGGTGAGCCGGGTACACAGCTAACGATGCGTACGTTCCACATCGGTGGTGCAGCATCTACTGCAGCAGCAGAGAACAGTATCCAAGCTAAGACTACGGGTACTGTGAAGCTTCACAACGCTAAGTTCGTAATTAACAAAGATAAGAAGCTAGTCATTACTTCTCGTGCATCTGAGATGACGATTATTGATGAGTTCGGTCGTACTAAAGAGAAGCATAAACTTCCTTACGGTTCGATTCTGAGCAAAGCAGATAACGACGCAGTGGAAGCTGGCGAAGTTGTCGCTAACTGGGAAGCTCACACCATGCCAATCATCACTGAAGTGGCAGGTCGCATCCAGTTCGTTGATATGATCGATGGCGTAACCGTTTCTCGTCAAACAGATGATCTGACTGGTCTTTCTTCAAGTGAAGTGACAGACACAGCAGCTCGTCCAGCAGCAGGTAAAGATATGCGTCCAGCAATCAAACTTGTTGACGAGCAAGGTAACGATGTAATGATCCCTGGTACTGATATGCCAGCTCACTACTTCTTGCCTGGTAAAGCGATTGTAAACATTGAAGATGGCGCTGAAGTTGGCATTGGTGACACACTATCTCGTATCCCTCAAAAATCGAGCGGAAACAAAGATATCACCGGTGGTCTACCACGCGTAGCAGACCTATTCGAAGCTCGTAAGCCTAAAGAGCCTGCGATTCTTGCTGAGCACACAGGTACTGTGTCTTTCGGTAAAGAAACGAAAGGTAAACGTCGTCTAGTAATCACTCGTGAAGGCGGTGAAGCTTACGAAGAGATGATTCCTAAGCATCGTCAATTGAACGTGTTCGAAGGTGAGAAGATTGAACGTGGTGATGTAATCGCCGACGGTCCTGAAACTCCACACGATATTCTGCGTCTACGTGGTATCCACGCTGTGACTCAGTACATCGCGAACGAAGTTCAAGAAGTTTACCGCTTACAAGGCGTTAAGATTAACGATAAGCACATTGAAACTATCGTTCGTCAAATGCTACGTAAGTGTACAATCACTCATTCTGGTGACTCTCAGTTCCTACCTGGCGAACAAGTTGAGTATCACAATGTTAAGATTGCTAACCGTAAGCTAGAAGCTGAAGGTAAAGAACTAGTACGTTTCGAACGTGATCTACTAGGTATTACTAAAGCATCTCTTGCAACTGAGTCATTTATCTCAGCGGCATCGTTCCAAGAAACGACTCGCGTACTAACAGAAGCTGCGGTTTCTGGTAAGCGTGATGACCTTCGCGGTCTGAAAGAGAACGTAATTGTTGGTCGTCTGATCCCAGCTGGTACTGGTTTCGCATACCACCAAGAGCGTCAAGCTAAGCGTGAAGAAGAGCAAGACGGTCCTTCAGCTGAACAAGCTACTGACAATCTAGCAGCACTTCTAAATGCTGGTTTCTCTTCAGAAGAGTAAGCTCTATGAGTTGTCTCTAAGAGATAAGAAAAAGGCACCTTCGGGTGCCTTTTTTGTATCTGGCGCATTGGTATTTAGTGATAGGAATAAAACAATAAACTGGATTGGCTTATTTGGTTAATGGACTTGGACATGAGTAGGCTCTGAGCTTTGTTCTTTCAAGCTAACGGCAGGTTGGCTATTAGTGTTGAGCCTGATTTGGCCTATAACCTATACCATCGTTAAAGATTAAAGTAAGAACGAGTAGGTTCTGGTGGATAGTTTGGATTAGCCATAGGCAAAACAAAAAGCTTGCACAGGGGCAAGCTTATAACATTAAGCTCCTGGCGGAACCGCTAGGCTGTCGGCAATTTGCTGTATCAGTTGATCTTCAACTTCAAACCTCACCTCAAGGGTTTCACCAATGAGTGATAAATCACTATCCAAACTTTCTAATGCATCATCAGCATCAATGGCGGCGTACTTATCGGTAAAGTTGAGTAGAGGATCTGTGGTAAGAACGATATGACCATAAGATTGGTTAATCTCGTCTGTTGCTTTGAAGCCTGTAGCCTGCCACTTGTCCATCACCATGTCATAAATTTTGAAATGACCTTCGGAAATGTAATCAACTAGGTGTTGGCTGAATTTTTGAAGCTCTTCAGGAGAGGGTAGTTCTGTTACAGCAGTTGTTTTTGATGATGAAGGCTGTAGAGCGGCAAGCTTACAATACTCAACGATTAGAGACTGTCGAGTGTCGAGCCAATGATCGATGACCTCATTAGAGCCACCCCATTGTTCTTGTACTTTTTTAAATTTATTTAGCATGACCATGTCCTCATGATCTGATCACAACCTTGTGATCAAGTAATTGCCTAAGCAGGGTCCATTTATTGGTATCTACTTAAAGTAATAGCTTGAATTATTATTTGCTACCACTCTAGTATGAAATTAGATTGCCAGTAAAATGAACGAACTGCAAGCAATGAGGGATAGGGATGTTAAAAAGTGATAACAAAATGACAGAGTCAGCTTATTG
Organism: Vibrio sp. ECSMB14106; assembly: GCF_000972265.1. Taxonomy (NCBI): domain Bacteria; kingdom Pseudomonadati; phylum Pseudomonadota; class Gammaproteobacteria; order Vibrionales; family Vibrionaceae; genus Vibrio; species Vibrio sp. ECSMB14106. Next base: position 13,317 of record NZ_LAUM01000036.1, read on the forward strand.
GTGCGTCGTTTCAGCTAGTGATATTTGGGTTAGTAATGATCAGTTTCCTTACGGTTCTGCTGACGAATTAGGACTGAATGCTGAGTACGCTATCTGTATTGGTCATCACCAAGGGCATAAGGTCTATTGGCTCAATGACTGTGATGTTGAGATCGAACTCGTCATGGTAAACCTAAGAGAGTTACTTCACTGGCCTGAATCTAGTTTCCTCATGGCAAGCAAAGCCATCCAGTATGGGCACATGACTCAGAGTATGCGTTTTTGTCCACAGTGCGGCGGTCGTAATCACCTTAATCACAATCAGGTAGCGATGCAGTGCGGTGATTGTCGGGCGCTTCATTATCCTCGTATCTTCCCGTGCATCATTGTCGCTGTGCGAAACGACAACAAGATACTGTTGGCGCAGCATCCTAGACATAAAACAGGGATGTATACTGTGATAGCGGGCTTCCTAGAGGTTGGAGAAACCTTAGAGCAGTGCGTGGCAAGAGAAGTCAAAGAAGAGACAGGGATCGATGTCAGTAATATTCGTTACTTTGGCAGCCAGCCATGGGCGTTTCCATCGAGTATGATGATGGGCTTTCTCGCTGATTACGCTGGTGGTACGCTTAAGCCTGACTACAGCGAGCTCTCAGATGCTCAATGGTTTGATGTTGCAAGCCTGCCTGATGTGGCTCCAGTGGGAACGATTGCGAGACAATTGATTGAAAAAACAGCCGATGGCGTGATAAAAGGCGAGGTGATTGAGCAGGTGCTCGAGCACTAAAAAGCCTGTGAAAGTATTAGGCCTATAGGTGGCTAAAAGCTAAAAAAAAACCCTCCACAAGTGGAGGGGGTAAGTAAGATGTCGTTATGAGATGCTGAGTAGTAGTTACTCAGATATTATAATTGTAATTTTCGCTAGCAAACAAATTTTTAACATGGTCCTTTAATTGGGTGCAAATTAAGCATTGATTTAAAAGTTAATAACTTGATCTAGGTTGCAAAGCACACAGCTTTTACCCTTCAATCAGTGTTAGAATACTGGCCATCAAAACTAGACAAGATTGAATTGGAATTTAACGGAATGACCGAATTAAAAAACGATCGCTATTTACGCGCACTTTTAAAACAGCCTGTTGATTACACACCAGTGTGGATGATGCGCCAAGCTGGCCGCTATCTTCCAGAGTACAAAGCAACGCGTGCAGAAGCAGGCGACTTCATGTCTTTGTGTAAAAACGCAGAGCTCGCATCAGAAGTAACCCTTCAACCTTTGCGTCGCTTCCCGCTTGATGCAGCAATCTTGTTCTCAGACATCCTAACTATCCCTGATGCAATGGGATTAGGTTTGTACTTTGAAACAGGTGAAGGTCCTAAGTTTGAGCGCCCTATCACGTGTAAAGCTGACGTAGAGAAGATTGGACTACCTGATCCAGAAGGCGAGCTTCAATACGTAATGAATGCCGTTCGTCAGATCCGTAAAGACCTGAAAGGCGAAGTGCCACTGATCGGTTTCTCTGGTAGTCCATGGACACTAGCGACATATATGGTTGAAGGCAGCAGCTCGAAGGCGTTCACCAAGATCAAGAAGATGATGTATGCCGAACCACAGACTTTGCACCTGCTTCTAGACAAGCTGGCTGACAGTGTTATCGAATATCTGAACGCGCAAATTAAAGCGGGTGCTCAATCGGTAATGGTATTTGATACATGGGGTGGTGTTTTGACTCCTCGTGACTACAACCTATTCTCACTGCAGTACATGCACAAAATCGTTGATGGCCTAATCCGTGAAAACGAAGGCCGCCGTGTACCGGTTACTCTGTTCACTAAGAACGGTGGCATGTGGCTTGAATCTATTGCAGCAACTGGTTGTGATGCTGTAGGCCTAGACTGGACAATCAACATCGCAGACGCGAAAGCTCGCATCGGCGACAAAGTTGCTCTGCAAGGTAACATGGACCCTTCTATGCTTTACGCTCAACCAGAACGTATCCGTGAAGAAGTAGGTAGCATTCTTGAAGGCTTTGGCGACGGTGGTACGGGTCATGTATTTAACCTAGGCCACGGTATTCACTTAGATGTGCCGCCAGAAAACGCTGGTGTGTTCGTTGACGCTGTTCACGAACTGTCTAAGCCTTACCACAAGTAATTCTGAGTAAGATGATTGAAAGCGCTGTTGGGAAACCAACGGCGCTTTTTTATTGCCTGCGATTGGCATTTGAGCGCGGTTTAATCTCGTGATGTGCAGTTACTTAGGCATTTGGATCATAGCAAGCTAAATGCTCCGAGATATGTTTTCTGATATAGGGAATGACTTCACTTTCGAACCAAGGGTTCTTCTTGAGCCAAATATTATTACGTGGTGAAGGGTGTGGAAGCGGTAAAAACTCAGGAGCCCAGTTTTGCCAGTTCATCACGGTTTCTGTCAGTGTCTTGGTGGTTCGGTTCTTTAAGTAATAGTTTTGCGCATACTGGCCGATCAACAAGGTCATTTGAATGTTAGGCAGCGACTGCTGCACCTTTTGATGCCATAGTTCAGCACATTCTGGTCTTGGAGGAAGGTCGCCACTTTTTCCTTTTCCCGGATAACAAAACCCCATAGGCACAATCGCTACTTTTTGCTCGTCGTAAAAAGTACCGCGATCTATCCCTAACCATTCTCTTAATCGTTCGCCACTGGCGTCATTCCAAGGGATAGACGATTCATGCACCTTAATCCCCGGCGCTTGACCTATGATCAACAAGCGCGCGTTTGGATGCGCTTGAATCACCGGGTTGGCACCATGTGATAGGTGAGGTTCACAAGCTCGGCATTGTCGAATCTCTTTAAGTAATGAAGAGGACATCAGTAACCTTTATCAAAATCGATGACATGATTAAGTGTAAAGCCATCTCGCCACTGTTTGTAATTCTCTGCGAAGATCTCGACCACTTGTCTTGGCTCACTGAGTGCTGCGATGTGTGGAGTGATGGTGACTTGCGGTAGTTTCCAGAAAGGGTGTTCCTGAGAGAGGGGTTCACTTTCAAACACATCTAAAAATGCGTGCTCTACCCATCTATTTTTTATGGCGATCAACAAGGCTTTGTTGTCTAGACTTTCTCCACGACCGACATTAAACAGCAGCACATTTGAGCAGTAACTTAATGTGGTTTGGTTCAACAACTGATAGGTTTCGGTTGTTGATGGCAAGGTGTTGACCACAATATCGGCCTGCTTAAGGGCTGCCTCTATTTCATTGATGTGGAAAGTCTCTTTAAAGGTCTCTTGCTTTGATGGGATACCGGTACGGTTGACACCTATGGTATGAATACCAAAAGCCGCCGCGGTTTTTGCCAAATGACTGCCGATTGAACCTGTTCCTAAAATCACCATAGTTTTGTCAGTTAGGCTAGTATAAAGCTGTGGTTGCCAGTTTCGTTGTTGTTGATGCTGGTGGTAATGAGGGAAATGTCTACAGTGACTGATTGTGTAACCCAACACGTATTCTGCGATAGCTGGGCCAAAGATGCCTTTGACGTTGGTTAGCGTATAGTCCTGACGCAGATCTGGCTGAGTGAGTCTATTGATGCCAGCATAGGTACTCTGTATCCAGTCTAGCTCTTTAAACTCGCCGAGGCGCTCTGTGATTAGAGGTGGTGATGCCAAGACAATCTGTGCTGATTCGGGGTTTTGAGTGATTTCTAGGTCGGGTAAATCCTGGTTTTGAATCAGCTGCGTATAGGTATTGTCATGCTCTGTAAGAATATAGAGCTTATTCGTAAAATTGTTCATCGGCCTACCTTTTCCATCCTAGGTTTATCAAGTACACTTTCGCTGTCTTTTTCTGCAATTATTGAGTGACTATGCTTCAGAATCCACTGCAGGTTCGTCTTGAAAAGTTAGAACCTTGGCAACAAATTACCTTTATGGCGTGTCTATGTGAGCGTATGTACCCTAACTATGCCATGTTTTGTGAGAATACAGAATTTGCGGAAGCTCGAATCTATCGTGATGTTTTGGATAGCATTTGGGAAATCTTAACGGTTAAAACGGCAAAGGTGAACTTTGAACGCCAACTAGAGAAAGTCGAAGAACTGTTTCCTAGCGCAGATGATTTTGATTTCTATGGTGTTTACCCTGCAATGGATGCATGCCAAGGCTTAGCAACGCTAATTCATGGCTTACTTGATCGTGAACATATGCTTGAAGCTGTGATTAAAGTGAGCCAACAGTCAGTAAAGACAGTTGCTGAGCTTGAGTTTGCGCAGGGCGCTGAAGAAGTGACGAACGAAAATCAGAAAGAAAACGAAGCGGTGTGTGAAGAGTGGGACGTGCAATGGGCCATCTTCAGACCTCTACGTGAAACGACTGAGCGTGACCTAGAGCTTATCAAAGATTTACGCCACGAACTGCGTGAAGACCCAGTGAGTAACATTGGTGTGGCGTTATAATTCGTTATCGTTCGAAAGTACGAATAAAAACAAAGGCTCCCTAAGGAGCCTTTGTTGTCTCTGACGATCTCAAATTTAGATTAAGCGTCTTTTTTCTCTTCTTTCTGTGCTTTGCAATCATCCGCTGGCTTTGAATGTGAGGTATCGTTGTCGGCAAGAGCTTCTTCTAGCTCTTCTTCCTCATCGCGGTTTTCGATAACACCGTGTGTCTCTTTCCACTTTTCCCAACGTTGAAACGCCAATTCTTGCATATCGGTAGTTTTATCCGCTTCGTCAACGATCTCTTCACCGACTAAATGCTCAAAGATGTCTTCTAGGGTAATGATGCCCTGAATCGTACCGTATTCATCAACAACCAAAGACAGTTGCAAACGGTTTGCCATCATTTGCTCGAATGCCTTCGCTAAGCCCATATTGTTCAGTAATACATGGATAGGGCGCATCACATCACCTAGTGCTTTTTCACCACAACCGGTTTGCTGTAGCTTAAACAGTTCCAAGCGGTGAACAAAACCAATGATGTTGTCGCTCTGCTCGCTATAGACCAGAGGACGTGAGAATGGTGTGTCTTTATGTTGTTCTAAGAACGTATTCACATTCATTTCTGCATCGACACGGAACACGACTGGGCGTGGTGTCATCACTTGAGTCACGGGTACATCTTGAATGCCTAGTAGGTTACTTAGAATTTTTGATTCGCCTTCAGCAAATTCACCACTTTCTGTTGCTAAAATAGCCATTGCAGATAGCTCGTCACGCATTTTGGGCGCCTGATGGCCGCGAGCAAGGCGCTTCGTGATCTGCTCAGAAAACCATACAAACGGTGTTAGGAAGAATACCATCCAGCGAAGCACGGTTGATGATGCAGGAGCAAGTTGGCGCCAGTAGGTTGCCCCAATGGTTTTTGGAACAATCTCAGACAAAACCAAAATACCCAAAGTGAGGACGGCAGAGAATACCCCCAACCATTGGCTACCAAAAACAACCGCTGCTTGTGCACCTGCTGTCGCAGCTCCGATAGTGTGTGCAATGGTGTTGAGTGTTAAAATTGACGCGAGTGGACGGTCAATGTCTGTTTTCAGTTTGTCTAATGACTTTGCTGCAGGGTGCCCATTTTGTTTTAGTTGAGCAATGTAGCTCGGACTAATACTCAAAAGTACAGCTTCCAAAACAGAACAAATAAAAGAAACTCCAATAGCAATGGAGACGTAAATAGTTAGCAGCAGCATGTTTGCCCTTAAATTAAATTGTACGCTTTGTCAGCGATTCAGCGTGGATTATAGATAAAAAGTAGTGGTTAGGTCATCATTAATTTCGCGCTCAGCCCCTTTTAAACAAGGGCTTACTCAATAAAATCAGTAACAAATTGTGAGTTATTACTCATATTATGGCTAAAACTGCGGCATTAGAGCTAAAGATCGACGACAAACCTTTGCCAGATGGGGCATTTATGTTTTAGAGTGAATTGAATTCAAAAATACAAAGAAGGGAAACCTAAAATGAACAAGACTCAATTAATCGACTTTATTGCTGAAAAAGCGGACCTTTCTAAAGCACAAGCTAAAGCTGCTCTAGAAGCGACTCTTGGTGGTGTTACAGATGCGCTTAAAGATGGCGATCAAGTTCAGCTAATTGGTTTTGGTACTTTTAAAGTAAACCACCGCGCAGCTCGCACTGGTCGTAACCCAAAAACTGGTGATGAGATCCAAATCGCTGCTGCAAATGTTCCAGCATTTGTTGCAGGTAAAGCGCTGAAAGATTCAGTGAAATAATCTAAACTGTACCGAGGTAGTCGTATTCCACCTCGGTACAGGTTTTTATGAAAAAAGCATTTCTTCTCGTTTCACTGTTATCTACATTTCTCATTGGCTGTTCTTCAACCAGTCCTCGCAAAAACCTAGAGCAATTTGAAACCTACACCGGCGGCCAAGTGATGGGCGACGCGACAAGTTTCTACTGGGTCACCAACAAGCTAACACAACCTCATACTTCAGCTGACTACGTCACTGTGGGCGATTATGGCTGGTACCAAACTGACTATGCTTGGTCGGAAGGAATACTACGTGAGTTCATTCGTGAGGGCGAACTGCGTAATTCATCGAATGAACTTATTCCTTATCGTGTCCATGTACGTTTCAATAAGTCAGGCGAAGCCGTGTATCAACAGTATCGTCTTAACAACAAGATCTTACCTATTCAAACTAAGCAACTGGAGGGCTACCAGAAAGAAGCCAAGTCGGCTCTAGAAACCACAATGAAACAATATGACGAAGGGTTTCGATTGATTCAGGGATACTGGAATGGCAGCTCTTTCGAAACATGCTCTGGCGGTGAGTTTGAGACCTTTGAGTTTAACCAGACTTTGCCAAATTTTGTGATTGACCGATTGGCATCTGTGGAAAGTTATGCGGCATTTCTGGGCAGTGACTCGCTCGATAAAATGACGGTTGAAGAGTTATTGATGCTGGCTGAAGATAGCCATGATTGTGTTGTTAGGCCATCATTGTTGAAAGAATAGCGAGCAATCAAAGGATTGAGAGTGTTTGGTCTACTGTAGGCCAAGTGCTGATTTGTCTGTACAGGCGCAGATTCCTAGAAAGATTGAGTAATAAAAAAGGCGCCTATCGAGGCGCCTTTTGCTGTCATTCGCTTACTGTCATTGGAAAGTAAGCGAATAACAAGATTGATTACTGCTCTTGCTCACGCGCAATCGCACGGTAACCAATGTCATTGCGGTGGAACATACCATTCCAGCTAACTTGCTTCGTTAACGCGTAGGCTCGCTCCTGCGCTTCAGAAACCGTGTTCCCCAGTGCTGTTGCACAAAGTACACGACCACCGTTTGTTACCACATCGCCAGCTTCGTTATTTGTGGTGCCCGCGTGAAATACCTTTTGGCCTTCAACTTCGCTTGTTGGTAGTGAAATAACGTCACCTTTTGCGTAATCGGCAGGGTAACCGCCAGCCGCAAGAACAACACCGATAGAAGCGCGAGGATCCCACTTAGACTCTGCTTCGTCGAGCTTCTCATCGATAGCCATTAGGCAAAGCTCAACAAGGTCTGACTCCATACGCATCATGATAGGTTGCGTTTCTGGATCGCCGAAGCGGCAGTTGTATTCGATAACCTTAGGCGTACCGTCAGCATCGATCATAAGGCCAGCGTAAAGGAAACCAGTGTAAGGTGTGCCTTCTGCGTCCATGCCACGTACTGTTGGGTAGATAACTTCTTCAAGGATACGGTTATGGATTTCTGGAGTCACGACTGGCGCTGGAGAGTAAGCACCCATGCCGCCCGTATTCGGGCCTGTGTCTTTGTCGCCAACACGTTTGTGATCTTGGCTGGTGGCCATAGGAAGAACGCTAGAGCCATCAACCATTACGATGAAGCTTGCTTCTTCGCCTTCAAGAAACTCTTCGATAACCACGCGGCTGCCAGCTTCGCCAAATGCGTTGCCCGCTAGCATGTCTTTGATTGCGTCTTCAGCTTCTTCAAGGGTCATCGCAACGATAACGCCTTTACCCGCCGCAAGACCGTCAGCTTTTACTACTATTGGAGCGCCTTGCTCACGTACGTAAGCGATAGCCGGCTCAATCTCAGTGAAGTTTGCGTAGTAACCCGTAGGGATATCATGGCGAGCTAGGAAGTCTTTAGTGAATGCTTTCGAACCTTCAAGCTGTGCTGCCGCTTGAGTTGGACCAAAGATAGGAAGACCCACTTCGCGGAATGCGTCAACTACACCAATAACTAATGGCGCTTCAGGACCAACGATGGTCAGTTCGATTTTTTTCTCTTGAGCAAACGCTACTAAACCAGCGATGTCTTCAACGCCGATGTTTACGTTCTCAAGCTTAGGCTCAAGGGCAGTACCTGCGTTACCTGGAGCGATGAATACTGTTTCAACGTTTGGGTTTTGTGCTGCTTTCCAACCTAGTGCGTGCTCACGACCGCCGGCACCAATAATTAGTACATTCATGTTTTAAAATCCTTATAGCTGCTTCAGAGCCTTTATTTCTGTGTCAAACATGCTCACTTATGGTCATAAGCTCCGCGTGTTTTCCTTGAACTAAAGTCACTGACTTGCTCTACGTATTTCAAATATCGGAATATTTAAAAAAACAAAATTATAAGTCTTGATCAAAGTAGTTGGTGCTTACGTCATTCAACTATTTGAGGTCTCTTTAAATCAGTGGGAGCGCTAACAAGGCGACAAGCGAGCTTATCCCTATGAGCATAGCCCGCTATGTGATTAGGGTAAGCGAGCGTAGTCAACGCAGTTACCGCCCCAATGATGACAAGAGAATTAGTGGCGGAAGTGGCGCATACCCGTAAAGATCATCGCCATGCCGTGTTCGTCTGCTGCTGCAATAACTTCGTCATCACGCATAGAGCCGCCCGGTTGGATCACACACTTGATGCCAGCTTCTGCTGCCGCGTCGATACCGTCACGGAATGGGAAGAACGCGTCAGATGACATTACACAACCTTCAACCTGTAGACCTTCGTCTGCCGCTTTGATGCCTGCGATTTTCGCAGAGTAAACGCGGCTCATTTGGCCAGCGCCTACACCAATTGTCATATCGCCTTTTGAGTAAACGATCGCGTTAGATTTAACGTACTTCGCTACTTTCCAGCAGAATAGGGCATCTTTTAGTTCTTCAGCTGTAGGTTGGCGCTTAGAAACTACTTTAAGGTCATCTTCAGACACCATGCCTTGGTCGCGGTCTTGAACTAGCAAGCCACCGTTAACGCGTTTCACGTCGAAGCCAGTTGTCTTCGTTGTCCACTCACCACACTCAAGTAGGCGAAGGTTTTTCTTAGCCGCTACGATTTCTACTGCTTCAGCAGAAACAGAAGGTGCAATGATAACTTCAACGAATTGACGCTCAGTGATAGCCGTTGCTGTTGCAGCGTCTAGCTCACGGTTGAAAGCGATGATGCCGCCAAATGCAGATGTTGGGTCTGTTTTGAATGCGCGGTCGTAAGCTTCTAGGATGTCTTCACCTAGTGCGACACCACATGGGTTAGCGTGCTTAACGATCACACATGCTGGTTGGTCGAACTCTTTCACACACTCAAGTGCAGCGTCAGTGTCAGCGATGTTGTTGTAAGAAAGCGCTTTACCTTGAATTTGGCGAGCAGTAGATACTGACGCTTCTTCAGGGGTTGCTTCAACGTAGAATGCGGCTGCTTGGTGGCTGTTCTCACCGTAGCGCATGTCTTGTTTTTTCTCGAACTGTTGGTTGAACGTGCGAGGGAATTTAGACTCGTCATCACCTTCTTTGTTCTCGCCGTAGCTAGGAACCATAGTGCCGAAGTAGTTTGCGATCATGCCGTCGTAAGAAGCCGTGTGCTCGAATGCTGCGATAGCGAGGTCGAAGCGAGTCTCTAGTGTTAGAGATTTCTCGTTCGCGTCCATTTCAGCCACAACACGCTCGTAGTCGTGTGCGTTTACAACGATCGTTACGTCTTTGTGGTTTTTAGCAGCAGAGCGAACCATTGTTGGGCCACCGATGTCGATGTTCTCAACAGCGTCAGCAAGGGTACAACCTTCTTTAGCAACGGTTTCTGCGAATGGGTATAGGTTTACAACAACCATATCGATAGGGTTGATACCGTGAGTTTCCATCACGTCATCATCTTGGCCACGACGGCCTAGAACACCACCATGAACTTTTGGATGTAGAGTCTTAACACGGCCATCCATCATTTCAGGGAAACCAGTGTAGTCAGATACTTCTGTAACAGAGATGCCTTTTTCAGCAAGTAGGCGAGCAGTGCCACCAGTAGATAAGATATCTACACCACGGTTAGCAAGAGCTTGTGCAAATTCAACGATACCAGTTTTGTCTGATACGCTGATGAGAGCGCGGCGAATTGGACGAGCGTTATTCATGCTTCCATCTTCCTCAAATTCATGGGGTTAAAATAAAGATATTTGCCAAAAAAGAACTTGTTTCTATCTTCTCAGCGTGGATTATCTTAGATACCAGTAAGAGATAAAATATTGGCCAGTTTTGGTAAAGACCTTTGGGTTAGTCTTATGATCACGCTATAAGATAACCAACTCCAAATTTGATGGCGCAGATTCTAACTAATTTATTACAAAAAAGCTCGCGCAATCGTTTGGCATCTCAAAATTAATTATGAAAAGTGCCATTTTAGCCTAAAAAGTAACGATAAAGTTAATTGTGCATTAGATGACAAAGTAGGAAAAAACATGTTTCAGATCGGTGAATTAGCGAAACGATGCGGTGTTACGGCCGATACCTTGCGATTTTATGAGAAGAATAAATTGATTGCTCCAGCCAGCCGCAGTGAGTCGGGTTATCGCCTGTATGACGAAAATAACCAGAAACAGGTGACGTTTATTCTCAAATCTAAAGAGTTAGGGCTGAGTTTGGGTGAGATTAAAGAATTGTTAGAGATTCGTCTTGAAGCGACTCAACACAGTTGCGCTGAAGTGAAGTCGATTACCACAGCGAAACTAGAGATGATCGATGAGAAGATTACCGAATTAACTAAAATTCGCACTGCGCTTAAAAAAATTAATGATGCGTGTTGCGGCCACATAGATGAAGATGCGAGCCATTGTTCGATTTTGGCCGCCTTGGACTCAGCCAATTTTGATAAAGGCCATAGCAGCAATTAACAGTGGCTGTGGAGTGGGATCTAGCACCTGTTTACATCCATAGGGTTCAATGACACAAGTGACAAGCCAAAAAAAGCCAAACTCAATCAATGAGTTTGGCTTTCAATTTAATAAATTACGAAAGAACGATTAGTTCATGCCGTATTTTTTAAGTTTCTTGCGAAGAGTACCGCGGTTAATACCCATCATGGTTGCTGCGCGAGTTTGATTACCGCGAGTGTACTGCATGATGGTGTCTAGTAGTGGCTGTTCAACTTCAGCTAATACTAATTCGTATAACTCGCTGACTTCTTGACCGTTTAATTGAGCAAGGTAATTTTTCAATGATGCTTTAACTGAGTCACGTAGTGGCTTCTGCGTGATTTGGTCTTGTGATGTAACTGTAGTTACTGTCAATGCTTCTGAAGTCAGATTTTGTTCGAACATATTCGGTCTAGCTCTTCTCGTAATTATGGTGCAACGTTATCAAAAAAACCTTCTAGCGCTTCAAGCTGCAGATCACCTGCTTCGAATGCGTTAAAGGTACGGCGAAACTCACTCGCTTGTTCATGTTCTTTTAGGTACCAACCCACATGCTTACGAGCAATTCGGGGGCCTAAAAACTCGCCATAAAATTCATGTAGAGCGTTCACATGACCAAGCATGATGTCTTTCACTTCCGAAATCGGGAGTGGATCCATCGTGGTACCGTTTTCCAAATAGTGTAGGATTTCGTTAAAAATCCAAGGACGTCCTTGGGCAGGTCGACCTATCATTAAAGCATCAGCGCCGGTGTACTCCAGCACAAACTTCGCTTTTTCCGGACTATCGATATCACCGTTAGCGATAACCGGAATAGATACTGCTTGTTTCGCTGCTTTAATGTGTTTGTATTCTGCCTCACCTTTGTACATACAAGCGCGAGTTCTTCCATGGAGCGCAAGAGCTTGTATGCCGCAGTCTTCGGCTATTTTCGCGATTTGGACACAGTTTCTATTGTCTGTATCCCAGCCTGTGCGCGTTTTCAACGTTACTGGAACGTCGACAGCATTTACCACCGCTTTCAGAATGTCTTCAATGAGTTCTGGATGCTGCAGTAAGGCTGAGCCCGCAAGCTTCTTATTCACTTTTTTGGCAGGACAACCCATGTTGATATCGATGATTTGCGCACCGTTATCGACATTAAATTGAGCAGCCTCGGCCATAAGCTGTGGATCTGCACCAGCGATTTGCACTGAACGAATGCCCGATTCGCCTTCATGTACCATACGCTGCTGAGACTTTGACGTTTTCCAAACTTTCGGATTGGAGGACATCATTTCACTGACTGCCATCCCCGCACCGTAGCGAAGACACAACTCGCGGAATGGTCTATCCGTTACGCCAGCCATAGGAGCGACGATTAGATTGTTCTTAAGTTGATAATTTCCGATTTTCAAAAACGTCATCACAGTTCTGTACCAGCAAGGGCGCGCATTTTACGCATTTTTTCGCTGCGTGAAAAGACTAATATTTGAGCATTTACAATTTGTTTTTGTAATTTGTTTAAATATCAGTCAATTAGCGCTCAAAGTCTTGTCTAGCCTTGCTTGCGACCTGAGATTCGACACCATTCTTGTTGTTCAATGATCGGATCAATGTGAAGCTCATCACGATAATAAGTCGCAACATCTTCTGCTTGTGTATCTAAAACACCCGACATCGCAAGTACACCATTTGGCTTAACTAGGCCTTTGATGATGCCAGAAAGGTCGCGTAATGGACCTGCAAGAATGTTGGCAACCACAACGTCTGCTAGTAAACCTTCCGGTTGATCTTGTGGCAAGAACACCTCTAGTTGCTCAGCAACGCCATTGCGTTGTGCGTTGTCTTTTGATGCAAGCAGAGCTTGAGGATCAATGTCGATCCCGATAACTTTTGCCGCGCCTAGTTTGATCGCAGCGATCGCTAGGATGCCTGAGCCACAACCGAAGTCGATCACGGTTTTGCCTGCCAGGTCTAAGCCTTCCAGCCACTCAAGACACAATGCCGTTGTCGGGTGAGTACCAGTACCAAATGCAAGGCCTGGGTCTAGCATTACGTTGACAGCGTCAGGTTCAGGGATATCGCGCCAGCTAGGGCAGATCCATAAACGCTCACCAAACTTCATTGGGTGGAAGTTGTCCATCCATTCACGTTCCCAATCCTTGTCTTCAATTTGCTCTACTTTATGAGCAAAGTCTGCAGGGAACATGTTGCTTGCTTTAATCTGCGCTAGAACGACACCAGTATCAGTCTCAGCGTCGTAAAGCGCGAGAATATCAGTATCACCCCAAAGACGAGTTTCACCCGGCAGAGGCTCAAATACAGGGGTATCTTGTGCATCCAGGAAAGTTACAGAAAGAGCACCAGTCTCTTCCATTAACATGTCGCCGATTTGTTCGGCATTTTCATTGGTAGCATTAAGCTTGATTTGAATCCAAGGCATGGCTGCATCTTCTATATGAGAAAAATTGGATGGCGAGTCTAGCAGAAAATATGAGCAAATTCACCAAAACCCCATGGAATATAAAAGGGATTATTGATTGATTTTTTCGAAGGCTCTAAAAACAAAAAATGCCCACCGAAGTGAGCATTTATCTGTTCTTAAAAGAACGAATAGCGGAAGGCTAGATTCTATTGTAGACCGAGCTTCTTCTCAAGGTAGTGGATGTTTGCACCACCGTGTTGGAAGTTTTCGTCGTTCATAATAGCCAATTGAAGTTCAGTATTAACGTTAATACCTTCAACAATCATCTCACCCAATGCGTTCTTCATACGAGCGATAGCAACATCACGGTTCTCACCGTAAGTGATTAGCTTACCAATCATTGAATCATAGTGTGGTGGCACTGTGTAACCACTGTATATATGAGATTCCCAACGTACACCCATGCCGCCTGGAGCGTGGAAGCGTTGAATCTTACCTGGTGAAGGTAGGAAACGAACGGGATCTTCAGCATTGATACGACATTCGATTGAGTGGCCGCGCAGCTTAATATCATCCTGTGTAAATGATAGAGGCTGACCAGCAGCAATACGCAGTTGCTCTTTCACTAGGTCGATACCCGTTACCATTTCAGTAATCGTGTGCTCAACCTGGATACGAGTGTTCATTTCGATGAAGTAGAACTCACCGTTCTCGTATAGGAATTCAAATGTACCTGCACCGCGGTAACCAATCTCAAGACAAGCACGAGTACAACGTTCGCCGATGTACTTACGCATCTCTTCAGTGATACCAGGAGCTGGTGCTTCTTCCACAACTTTCTGGTGACGACGCTGCATTGAACAGTCACGCTCACCAAGGTGGATAGCATTGCCTTGGCCATCTGCAAGTACTTGTACCTCAATGTGACGTGGGTTTTCTAGGAATTTCTCCATGTAAACCATATCGTTGTTGAAACAAGCTTTTGCTTCTGCGCGAGTCATTGCGATAGCTTCTGTTAGTTCTGCTTCAGAACGAACAACACGCATACCACGACCGCCACCGCCGCCAGATGCTTTGATGATAACTGGGAAACCAATGCGCTTAGCGTGCGCTTTGTTTTTTGCATCGTCATCATCAAGAGGGCCATCAGAACCGGGTACACAAGGTACGCCTGCTTTCTTCATTGATGTGATAGCTGACACTTTGTCACCCATAATACGAATGGTTTCAGCTTTAGGACCAACGAAGATAAAACCACTGCGCTCTACCTGTTCTGCAAAATCTGCATTTTCAGATAGGAAACCGTAGCCTGGATGGATAGCAACAGCACCTGTAACTTCAGCTGCGCTGATGATACGAGGAATGTTCAGGTAGCTATCGATACCACGAGCTGGGCCGATACAGATGGTTTCGTCTGCAAGAAGTACGTGCTTAAGATCGCGGTCAGCCGTTGAGTGAACCGCTACCGTTTTGATACCAAGTTCTTTACATGCACGTAGAATACGTAGTGCAATCTCACCACGGTTTGCGATTACTAATTTATCTAACATAATGAGTGCTCTCTATTATTCGATAATTACTAGAGCTTGGTCGAATTCTACTGGTTGACCATCTTCAACTAGAATCGCTGTCACAATACCAGACTTATCAGCTTCGATTTGGTTCATCATTTTCATTGCTTCAACGATACATAGAGTTTCGCCAGCCGTTACAGATTGACCAACCTTAACGAATGGTTTTGCATCTGGGCTTGGAGCACCGTAGAAAGTACCGACCATTGGAGAAAGAACTTGGTGACCAGTTGGAGCCGCAGGAGCTGCTGCTTCCACTGCTACAGGTGCCGCTGCAGGAGCTGGAGCCGCTACAGGTGCAGGAGCTGCTGCATATTGAACAGGTGCGACAGGAGCTGTGCTGTTACGGCTGATTCGTACTGACTCTTCACCTTCAGAGATTTCTAGTTCAGAAATACCAGACTCTTCAACCAATTCGATTAGCTTTTTGATTTTGCGAATATCCATTGTATCTTTCTCTTTATCTGTTAATTGAACTTACTCTATGACTGAGTAGGTTAGTATAGTTCGTTGTTTATGTTTACTTTGAGTTGAGCTTGCTGAGCGCAGCGGTCAAAGCAAATTGATAACCTTGGGCCCCTAAGCCACAAATCACACCTTCTGCTTTATCAGATAGGTAAGAGTGGTGACGGAACGGTTCACGCGCGTGAACATTCGATAGGTGAACCTCAATAAATGGGATAGCAACACCAAGTAGTGCATCTCGCAGTGCCACACTGGTATGTGTAAAGGCGGCTGGGTTGATAATAATGAAATCAACGCTTTGAGAAGCACTATGGATAGCTTCAATCAGTTCATACTCGCGATTTGACTGTAAGTGAGATAGCTCAACATCATGTGTTTTCGCTTGCTCGGTCAATGAGCTAATAATCTGGTCAAGTGTTTGAGAACCGTAATGTGCAGGTTCTCGAAGGCCTAACAGGTTAAGGTTTGGGCCATTTAAAACTAGAATGCGAAACTTTGTAGACATTATGGGGCTATCTTCCTTTATCGTGATTACGAACGTGAATGTTGCCATTTTATTGAAAATTTGGGGTTAATTTCCAGTAAGGAAAACCCAAATTTAAAAATTAGAACCAGATTATAGCTAATTCAGCGCAAATCGCAGCAATTTACTGGTCTAATCTCCTATTGATACAACATGGAATTGTTACCAACTTAACAAAAAAGCGCCTTAGCCTTAATTTGGGGCGGGATATTTGAGATCAAGATCAGCCATAAAAAAACCGCCACATAGGTGACGGTTTAGAATGAATCTGTTTTAAACAGTAATTAGCTCGTGTGACTGGTTGATTATGCCAGTTCGGCTTTCTCGGCGATGAGCTTATCTACCACACCTGGATCTGCCAGTGTCGAAGTATCACCTAAGTTACCCGTATCACCTGTGGCTATCTTACGTAGGATACGGCGCATGATTTTACCCGAACGAGTTTTTGGCAAAGAGTCTGTCCAATGCAGGACGTCGGGTGTTGCGATTGGGCCAATCTCTTTACGTACCCAATCTTTCACTTCTTTGTGTAGCTCTGCGGTTGGAAACTCACCATCATTAAGGGTGATGTAAGCGTAAATGGCTTGGCCTTTAATATCATGAGGAATGCCGACAATCGCTGCCTCTGCAATTTTATCGAACGCCACTAGAGCCGATTCAATCTCAGCGGTACCCATACGGTGACCAGATACGTTAAGCACGTCATCGACACGGCCAGTGATCCAGTAGTAACCGTCTTCATCACGACGAGCGCCATCACTGGTAAAGTACATGCCTTTAAAGGTAGAGAAGTAAGTCTGTTCAAAACGATCATGATCGCCATGGACGGTACGCATTTGGCCTGGCCAAGAGTCAAGAATCACAAGGTTGCCGTCGGTTGCACCCTCAATAATATTACCCATGTTATCAACCAGTGCAGGTTGCACACCGAAGAATGGGCGAGTTGCGGAGCCCGGTTTTAGATCGGTTGCGCCCGGTAGTGGTGCGATTAAGATGCCGCCCGTTTCTGTTTGCCACCATGTATCAACAATTGGAGACTGCTCATTACCAATCGTTTTGTAGTACCACTCCCACGCTTCTGGGTTGATAGGCTCACCCACGGAGCCCATGATTCTTAGGCTGTCACGAGAAGTACCTTCAACGGCTTCATTGCCTTTTGCCATCAATGCACGAATAGCTGTTGGCGCAGTATAAAGAATATTAACTTGGTGCTTATCGACCACTTCACTCATGCGGTTAGTGTTCGGGTAGTTCGGCACGCCTTCAAACAGAATGGTTTTTGCACCATTGGCAAGCGGTCCGTAAACAAGGTAGGTGTGACCGGTAATCCACCCCACATCCGCAGTACACCAGAAAGTCTCGCCTTCTTGGTAGTCGAATACGTATTTGAAGGTCATTGCTGCATATACTAGGTAGCCACCTGTGGTGTGCATAACACCCTTAGGTTTGCCCGTAGATCCTGACGTATAAAGGATGAATAGTGGGTCTTCTGCGTTCATTTCTTCTGGTGGGCAATCTGCCGATACGTTTGCGATAGCATCATGCCACCACACATCACGGTGTTCATGCCAAGCAACATCACCGCCAGTGCGTTTGAATACGACAACCTTCTCGATGTTTTTCACTTCAGGATTCGTCAGTGCTTCATCAACATTTTTCTTCAGTGGAACCGCGCGGCCGCCACGCACGCCTTCATCGGCAGTGATCACGACTTTAGAGTTTGAATCGATAATACGACCAGACAGTGCTTCTGGTGAGAAACCACCAAATACTACCGTGTGAACCGCACCGATACGGGTACACGCCAGCATGGCAACTGCCGCTTCTGGCACCATTGGCATGTATAAACAAACCACATCACCCTTGCGTACGCCTTGCTCTTTTAGAGCATTTGAAAACAGGCACACTTCTTTGTGTAGTTCGTTAAAGGTTAGGGTTTTATCATCAGCAGGGTCATCGCCTTCCCAGATGATAGCGACTTCATCACCGCGCTCAGCAAGATGGCGGTCGATACAGTTAGCCGAAACGTTAAGCGTGCCATCTTCAAACCAACGGATATCAATGTGGCCAGGGTCGAAAGAGGTATTTTTTACCTGTGTGAAAGGCTTAATCCAATCAACGATTTTTCCGTGTTCACCCCAAAAGCCTTCAGGGTCAGAAACAGATTGCTGGTACATGGCTAGGTAAGTGTCATTATCCGCGTGTGTGGTTGATTTAATATTTTCTTTTACCGGATAAACGTGGGCTTCACTCATTGCATCTCTCCTTGTGCCTACATTCCTAATGAACTGGCAACTTCCTTTGTGTTCAGTTTCTAAGTCTATTACAGGACTGTCTATGTTATCACTCTCAGCTAGGACGATGATTTCCACAATTAGACTTTAGGATGAGATGCTGCTTTCTACTTAAAAAATAGCGAGTTAAGTTCATTTTTGCGAGATTGCTCTCTATGTAGAAATGCACTAGTTGAATTAAGAATAAGAGGAGTTGAAGCGAGGTAGATCACCATATTTTAGACGAATAAAGATCAGTGCTGCAGAGATAGCGTCTTGTAATGCATCATGTTTATTGGTGGAGATAGGCAAATCGAGCTGACGACAGATGGCGTCCATACTGAGATCGAAATAGGCATTAGGCAGCTGTCTTTCGAGTGTGTCTTGATAAAGCTGGCTCACTTCGACTAATCGGTTAGGCAGCGGAAATCCAAGCTGTTTTAAACAGGTGCGGTCGAGAATCTTTTTATCATAGCGGATGTGATAGCCGACTAAAGGTCTATTACCGATGAAGTTCAGTAGCTCGATTAAAGCCTGTTTTTCTTCAATGCCGTGCTTAAGATCTTGATGGCGAATACGGTGGATTTTTATGGAATTGCAATCGAGCGATTGAGGCGCTCGTAGTCGAACTTCAAAAGGTTGGCTGGTAATGATTCGGTTACCGATGATCTTGGTCGCGGCAATAGTGACTAATTCCGCCTGATTAGGGTCGAGGCTGGTGGTTTCACAGTCGAGTGATACATATTCATGAATAACAGGCGCAGCAAACAGAGGCTGATACGGAGAGCCTTTGAGCTTGTAATGCCAGTAATAGCGAAGCAGTCTATTCATCGTTCAGTCGTCTAATCCCGTATCTGATAGTGATAGCCGAGCCATTGCTTGAACTTTTTAACGACATGCAGGCTATGACGCAGCAAATCTCTGTCTGCTCGATCCATCAATTTAATGTTGATCTTATTGCTGCTGTGCTGTTGCGATAGTCGTTGGGCCAAACGCCACTTAAAGAACTGTTTGAGCGCTTCTCCGAGGTTATCGGCTGTGCTTTGTTCTAGTACATTCTTGCTGACTAGCTGTTCAATGCGCTCAAAGGTGTTGTTTACGGTCACGCCGTGTTCAAGACAGAGTGCTCTAATGCCATGCACGATAGGGAAAATACCGCCTTGTTTGATGTCGAGCCCTGATTTGGACTGTTTCACGTTACCAAACAGGGTCAAGGGAACTGAAAAGTTCAGCACCGGGCGGCAGAATTCCGTAAGAATCAATTCCTGTCCTAGCATTAAATCACTGAGGTGCTGCTTTACAGGTTTTAATAATTCTCTATTACCCGCGACGGCGTGCGCATCCGCCATTATTGCAACCTCCATCACGCTATCGGGAGAGGCTTTCTTCACCCAACTTGTGAGGATGTGTTTCCATTCTTGCTGTGAGTGTACCCATTTCGGATTGTTGACCATCACGTTGCCAGGGCAGAGTGGATAGCCCAATTGCTGCAATGTGTGGGTGAGGTCGTTCATGGCACTTTGGCATTGATGCCACTCCAAGCCATCTTGAATTATTAGCGCGTTGTCTTGATCGGTTTTGAGAATTTGCTCTCCACGCCCTTCTGAGCCCAACACGATTAAGCAGCAATGATTATGCAATGCGGGTGGGATAACCAATTCAAACGCCTTCTCTATGATCTGTTCATTAACAGCAGAAATCAGCTCCATGATAAAGCGTGTGCGAATCCCATTACTGAGCAAGCTCTCGACCAGTTGACGCTGTTTGTTAGAAGCCATTGCCAATTCTTCAATGCTGGTGGCTCGCGCGATACGTAAAGTCAGCACGTGCGAGTGAGTCGAGAACGCACTGAGAATCTGCGTCATGTCCAACATACCCACAGCATTTTGGTCATCACAAACCATCAGCCTTTTCACCTTGTTTCTGGTCATAGTAATCATGGCATTGAACAAGAAGTCACCTTGGTTAACGTGCAACACTGGGAAAGTAGCTATCTCGCCAACTGCGCTATCGAGCGGGCGATTGTCGAGCATCACAGCATGCAATAAATTGGTCCGAGTGACGATGGCATACGGGAAAATAGATGATGTTCCAAAAGTATTGAGTTGATGATGATCTAGGTGGACTAAGGCCGAATCTAATCCCTGTTCTTTTAGGGTTTGAGTGACTTGGTTAATCGGCTGGGTTGGTTCCAATATTAGCGGTGGGTGATAAATAGAGTCGTCTACTTTGGTCAGTATGAACTCGGCAAGATTCTGTTGCTGTTGAGCGGCTTCAATCAGTGCTTTTCGGGTCGATAGGTTGCTATCAAAATAAGCCGCGAATTGGCCGTTGGCGTGGTAAAGATCAAGGAATACATCGGTTGGCAGCAAATAACTTAAGGTATCTTCAAGCGCGACATATTGGTGCTTGGTATGAGACTCAAACTGACTACGGACATCAAAAATATCGTCATTGGCATAGTGCGCGTAGATTTCCCCATCGCTGCTGGCTCGTTCTTCAACAGCCCCTTTAATAAGAATATGCAAATGACGACTTGGTCGGTCGGCCTCCAATATCACTTCGTGTGTTCGGTAGTAAACCACATCTAATGATGATCGCAGCGTTAGCTGTTCTGCATCGGACAGGCTATCGAAGGGTGGGTGCTGCATATTAAATTTATCAGGCATAAACATCGAAAGAATTAGGAATCTCTTTTCAGTCTGACAAATTACCAGCGAACCTCCAGACGACTTTAGTCTAAACGCAAATGCAGTTCTCGGTTGAAGTATGATTTTGTTGGAGAGTGAAGTGATGAGTTGAGTCAATATGGGAACGCTATCTTAGTAATAATTCCCTTTTTCATTGTATGCGAGGTAGGCATAATTGGTGCTGCCTTTTTCCATACACTTTATAGGTCATTTATGTTTAGCCCTTCACCTTATGGTTGGATTTCCCAGTATTTCCTTGGTTTCTTTTTTGCCTATGGTGTTTATTTGCCATTTTGGGCGTTGTGGTTTGAAGACCAAGGCGTCTCGGCTGGTGACATTGGGGTTTTAATTGGTATCGGCTTTGCGACGCGTTGTGTGGCTAACCTAGTGATTACACCGCGCATCCATAAAGTGGAGCACTTAATGCCAGCTCTGCGTTGTCTGAGTTTTGCTGCGCTCTTGTTTGTCGGTTTCCACTTCTTCACCGGTGGCAGCTTTCTGCTGATGTTGCTAGCCACGGTATTATTCAATCTATGTTGTGGCCCAATTATTCCGTTGTCTGACGCCATGGCGAATCATTACAGCCGCCTAAAAATGCTTGATTATGGACGTACTCGATTATGGGGTTCGATTGCCTTTATCGCGGGCTCTACAGTGGTTGGCTATCTGGTTGCTGAATTTGGCACTGATATGATTTTATATACAGCACTTGCGGGCGTGTTGTTGTCACTGGTGTTGGCGATGAGAAACCCGAATGTAATGCCGGTGACAGAATCAGAGCAAGTCGCTGAAAGACCTAAACTTGGTCAACTATTACGTGAATCGTCGGTAGTGAAGTTTCTTGCATTGATGGCACTGCTTCAAGGAAGCCATGCCGCGTATTACAGCTTTAGTGCGATTTATTGGAAAGAAGCTGGGCACTCAGAGGCGATCATCGGTTATTTGTGGAGCCTAGGTGTTGTCGCAGAGGTGGCTGTGTTTGCTTTAAGTAAGCGCTTATTTTCTGGTTGGTCACTGCGCACTCTTTTTGTGGTCGCGGCAATAGGGGTGATGGCTCGTTGGGGAATTACGGCATCGACTACGGCAATTGGTGCTTTGATTTTGGTTCAACTGTTGCACGGCGTGACATTCGCAATGGCTCATATTGCGGCGATTCAGTACATTCAGTCTGAAGAGCAAAACAAAATGGTGGCTTTACAAGCGCTTTATAACGCCATTCCATTGGGAGCGTTTATTGCTCTAATGACAACGTTGAGTGGCTGGGGCTATGAGTTATGGGGGGCTAATATTTTCTGGGGTATGGCTGCGATGGGGGCTCTTGCGCTATTTATTAAGCTTGATGAAAGAAGCTCGGTTGTTGAAGTTAATCAAATTGGGTCTGAACAATCTGAAGCAAAAAGTTAGTGGCGAAGTACAATATTAAAGCCCAAAGCACAGAATTTAAGTGATGCGATTGAGTTAATGGTGCATCCTTAGTTAAATGAAACCTCTCCCTTATGGAGAGGTTTTTTTATGGATGAAAAGGGTTGTTAATGCAAGGATGGATAGTAATTCCAGTCTCTTTAGCCTACTTGGGCGTGTTATTTCTGATCGCTTGGTATGGAGACCGACAGGTTCGTTGGCTTTCGCGTTGGCGCCCATGGATTTATAGTCTCTCCATTGCGGTGTATTGTACCTCTTGGACGTTTTATGGAACGGTCGGGCAGGCGAGTGATAACCCTTGGTCTTTTCTTCCTATCTATCTCGCCCCCATTTTAGTGTTTACGTTGGGGTGGCGGATCTTAGCTCGGCTGATCCTTATTGCGAAGCGTGAGCACATCACTTCTATTGCCGACTTTATTGCGGCTCGTTATGGAAAATCCCAAGGCTTAGCCGTTGCTGTCACTATTATTGCTGTGGTGGGTATCCTTCCTTATATCGCATTGCAACTTCGTGGCATTACCATGGGATTGGATATTGTTGCGCCAAACCTAGCCACTGATTTTGGCTATCAGGACTATCACGTTTCTTGGTTTGTGGTCGGTGCATTGGCCATTTTTACCATGCTGTTTGGTACCCGGCACATCGATAACACAGAACATCACCGAGGAATGATGATGGCTGTGGCGTTTGAATCTATTGTTAAGCTTGCGGCATTCTTGATTGTCGGCTTGTTTATTATTTATCTGGCGATGAGTCACGATAAAATTGACTTGCTTGACGTTGCGGCATCCACGTATGAACCCCCCAATATTCCTACTTTAGTCATTCATACCGTTTTGACCATGTTGGCGATTGTTTGTTTACCGCGTCAGTTTCATACCATGGTTGTGGAGAACGAACGCCCTCAGGATTTACACACAGCACGTTGGTTATTTCCGGTTTACTTGATCTTGATGGGGTTGTTTGTACTACCCATTGCCTGGGCCGGTCAGGGGTTACTCACCAATATGCCAGCAGATACCTATGTGATAAGTGTGCCAATGGCGGTAGGAGCGAACCACATTGCTTTGCTCGCTTTTCTGGGCGGCACATCAGCTGCGAGTGGGATGGTGATCGTATCGACTATCGCATTAGCGATCATGGTGTCTAATGATTTAGTGATGCCGTTGTTGTTGCGTCGTATGCGCCTAACTCAGAGAACACATAAGCATTTTTCTGGTTTGTTGTTGGTGATTCGTCGCGGATTAATCCTATTGCTTTTACTTGGTGCGTGGGCGTTTTATCAGGCACTCGATACCATTCATTCACTGTCGGCGATCGGGTTTCTTTCGTTTGCGGCTATTGCTCAGTTTGCTCCAGCATTAATTGGTGGTTTGTATTGGCGCCCCGGAAATCGAAAGGGTGTTTATGTGGGGTTGCTTGTCGGCTCGGTGATCTGGCTTATTACCCTGATGAGTCAAACCAGCATGCTGGCTGGTGATAGTGAGAGTAACTTATTACTGTGGATCATCACGCCCCCTGAACTGCTCATTAGCTGGGGTGTCAGCAGCTCAAACTGGGGAATTGTGATGAGCATTTTACTCAATACCTTGTGCTACGCGGTGGTCTCGATATCGACCAGACCAAGCCTAAGTGAGCGCTTGCAATCAGCCACTTTTATTGGCACACCGTTACCTGAAAATGAGAACATCAGTCTGTATCAGAGCCGCGTGACGGTGGCTGAATTAGAGATGTTGGCGTCGCGTTTTGTGGGCCGAAAGCGTGCGAAAAGTGCCTTACACAGTTATTGGCAGCAACACGGACAGCCGCTGCTTCCTAACCAACAAGCCCCCGCAAGCCTGATCCGACATGCAGAGCGTGTACTCGCTGGGGTGTTCGGTGCTTCTTCTGCTAAGTTAGTACTTACTTCGGCTTTGCGCGGCAGAAACATGCAGCTTGAAGAGGTCGCGACTATCGTTGATGAAGCCTCTGAGCTGTACGATTTCAGCCGTGGCTTATTGCAAGGTGCGATTGAACATATTGGCCAAGGCATCGCAGTGATCGATAAACAAATGAGGTTGGTGGCGTGGAATCAACGTTATTTAGAACTGTTTGAATTCCCTGCAGGCTTGATTCAAGTTGGGCGACCCATTTCAGATGTGATTCGTCACAATGCGCAGCAAGGTCTATGTGGCCCGGGTGACCCAGAAGATCACGTTCGACGTCGTGTCTATCACCTTGAACAAGGTTCTCGACATACCTCTTCACGTATTCGCCCCGATGGACGAGTCATTGAAGTGCAAGGTAATCCGATGCCAAGTGGTGGCTTTGTGATGAGCTTTACCGACATCACGGTATTTAGACAAGCAGAACAAGCGCTAAAAGATGCTAATGAAACCTTAGAGTGGCGAGTGCACGAGCGAACTCAAGAATTAGAAAAGCTTAACCATCGCTTGGTCAAGGCGACACAGATCTCTGATCAAGAATCTCAATCTAAGAGCCGTTTTCTCGCGGCAGTAAGCCACGATTTGATGCAGCCATTGAATGCGGCACGCTTGTTCGCTTCGTCACTTTCTGAGATGGCAAAAGAGCAAGAAGTGAAGCAGCTTTCGTCCCATATCGAGAGTGCACTCGGAGCCGCAGAAGATCTGATTGGTGACCTGCTGGATATCTCTCGATTGGAATCGGGGAAATTAGAAACCAACATCCACGCGATCGCAGTGCGTGATGTACTAGCCAATTTGAATGCCGAGTTTAGCGCCCTAGCCACGCAGCAGAAAATTGAGTTTAAGATGGTCCCATCGTCGCTATTTATTCACTCTGATCCGAAGTTATTAAGGCGTGTTATTCAGAATTTTTTGAGCAATGCATTTCGTTATAACCCAGAAGGTAAAGTGATACTCGGAGCGAAACGAGTTAACGGTCAGGTTCGAATCGATGTATGGGATAATGGAACCGGTATTGATGAAGATAAACAGCAAGAAATCTTTGAAGAGTTTACTCGTGGTAGCCAAGTGCGCGCCGATCAAGGTTTGGGTTTAGGGTTAGCTATCTCTAAAGGTATTGCTCAAGTACTCGGTCATCAAATATCGATGCGCTCATGGCCGGGGCAAGGCAGCGTTTTTTCTATCACCTTAGCGAGAGCAGAAAAGGTGGCTCCGGCTATTCAAGTTTCAGCGCCAATGGCCACTAGCGATATCGAACACCTAAAAATACTATGTGTCGATAATGAACGAGAAATCTTAGTTGGCATGGAGAACTTGATAGGCCGTTGGGGGTGTGAAGTGAAGACCGCTGTCGACTTAGTCGAAAGCTTGAAGTGCCTAGAGAATGATTGGCAGCCAGATGTGATCTTCTCGGATTATCGTCTCGATAATGATCGAACGGGTCTGGAAGTGTTACAACAGTGTCGTTTACGCCTTGGAGATTCTTTTGAAGGCGTCATCATCAGTGCAGATAGAACCGATGATATGTTGGCAGCGATAAAGGCTAACAGCTTTAGTTTTATCGCTAAGCCTGTGAAGCCGCTCAAACTCAGAGCGGTATTGAATCGTGTGAGTTAATGAAATTAACATCCAAGATGTGAAAAGGCCTCGTATGAGGCCTTTTTTGTCTCTGATATTTAAGTGAGTTTCAGCAAATGCCTGTCAGCTTGCTAACTAGCCGGCAATACCACCCTGCGTCAGTGTGGTTGGGTCAAGCAGCTTGCTGAGTTCTTCTCGGCTAAGATCGGTTTCTCTTTCGGCGACATCAAGGATTGGTAATCCCTCTTTGTAGGCTTTCTTAGCAATATCAGCAGCCTTCAAGTAACCAATCACAGGGTTAAGTGCCGTGACGAGAATTGGGTTCTTTGAAAGCGCTAAATCAAGATTGTCTTGTCGTACCGTGAAGGTAGCAATCGCTTTATCAGCTAATGCGACGGAACTGTTTGCTAGCAGCTCAATACTTTCTAATACGTTATGAGCAATCACTGGCAGCATCACATTCAATTGGAAGTTGCCCGATTGGCCTGCGATAGTAATGGTGGTGTCGTTACCAATCACTTGCGCCGCCGCCATTGCAGCGGCTTCTGGAATCACAGGGTTCACTTTGCCCGGCATGATAGATGAGCCCGGCTGTAGTGCCTGCAATTCAATTTCACCCAAGCCGGC
The DNA here is from genome assembly GCF_000972265.1 of Vibrio sp. ECSMB14106. Taxonomy (NCBI): domain Bacteria; kingdom Pseudomonadati; phylum Pseudomonadota; class Gammaproteobacteria; order Vibrionales; family Vibrionaceae; genus Vibrio; species Vibrio sp. ECSMB14106. Next base: position 39,888 of record NZ_LAUM01000036.1, read on the forward strand.
CAGTGGCCCTGAGTTCATCCATCGAAGATCGTTGGAGATCTTCATGATCGCAACGGCTGCCGTTTTAAGCTGACCAGACAATGCTACGATCGCGTCTTGGCTGCTGAGGTTAAAAAAGAAGTTTTCACTTGAGGTAAAACTGATCTTTGTCGATTGAGAAAGATTGCTCGCAAACTTATCGGCAAAGCGTGGGTCGGCATTGATCCCCGTACCTACCGCTGTGCCACCTTGGGCAAGTGCCTTGATTGCTGGCAAGCTGCTTTCAATGGCTTGCTTGGCGTGTTCAATTTGATACTTCCAACCACCAAGCTCTTGCCCAGAGGTTATTGGCATCGCATCCATTAGGTGGGTACGGCCGGTTTTGACTACTTTAGCAAGCTCATGTTGTTTTACTGTAAGTGCTGCAGAAAGGTGGGTTAATGCAGGCAACAACTTATTTTCTGCCATCAGAGCGATACTGACTTGGATTGCGGTTGGCACTACGTCATTACTGCTTTGCCCCATGTTTACGTGATCATTGGGGTTCACGTCGCCTTGCAGGCTTCTTGAAGCGAGTGTCGCAATCACTTCATTGGCATTCATGTTGGAACTGGTGCCAGAGCCCGTCTGATAGACATCAATAGGAAATTGCTCGAGGTGTTTACCCTCGATGATCTCTTGGCTTGCTTCGGCTATCGCATTGGCAATATCACCTTCCAGCAACCCTAACTGAGCATTAGTATCGGCGGCGGCCTGTTTAATTAACGCCAATGCTTGAATAAAGCTGGTTGGCATCTTGTGTGAGCTAAAAGCGAAGTTATCCGCAGCACGTTGAGTTTGTGCTTGGTATAGCGCATCAGCAGGGACTTTAACTTCGCCCATGCTGTCTTTTTCAATCCGAAATTTTTGGGTCATCTTCTATCCTTGTTAGCCAAGTGGCGCTTGGACTTGTTGTAGTATTTGGCTGAGATTCAAAAAACGCGCTTGGCCCTGTGGTTGCTGGCAATAATGGCGTTTTAAATAAAATAGTGGTGCGTGAATAGAGTCTAGGCAGATATGACGAAAGGTGAAACTGCGACCTGGTGATTCGATTGCTTCAATTAAATGGAAGAACACTTGGCGTAGGTACAGTTCACACAGCAAGACATTTTCTTGGGTGGCATGCCTTTCATAATAAGTAGAAAGCGTAAGCGCACACTCGATGTAGTCTCGAATCACAAACGGCTCGTGGCCTTGAACTTGTTCTAATGAAGCAAAGCGATCTTGTGCTTTGTAAAACCTCGAATAGAGACCCTGCTGTTCTTTCATCATCATTTGCATCTCTTTAATGGATGGTAATGATAATTGTTATCAAATGTAGTTTTAAAAACAACCCTTTGTTTGTCTTTTTATAATTTGTTTGCCTTTTTATCAAATGTAAGGGGAAAAGAAAAAGCCGATACATACGTATCGGCCTTCCGGAGTCAGTACCTAATCCCTACAATGTAAGTACTGATTCATTTTTTTCTAAACATCTCTGCTTAGTGGTCGTGAGCTTCACCTGCACCTTTAGGGTAGCGGATAGACTCAACCATCTCTTGTACATCTTCAGGAACTTCAGCTGTCACTTTATTCACTGCAATTGATACGACGAAGTTTAGACACATACCTAGCGTACCGATGCCTTCAGGGCTGATACCAAACCACCAATTTTCAGGTGTGCTTGCTGCAGGGTTAATGAACTTGAAGTAGATGATGTAGCTTGCCGTAAAGGCGATACCCGTCAACATACCCGCAATCGCGCCTTCCTTGTTCATCTTCTTGTAGAAGATACCTAGGATGATGGCAGGGAAGAAGGATGCGGCGGCAAGGCCGAAGGCAAATGCTACTACCTGAGCTACGAAGCCTGGTGGATTAATACCTAAGTAACCGGCACCCACAATCGCGACCATGGCGGCCAAACGAGCGGCTAATAGCTCCTGCTTGTCGGTCATGTTTGGTCTGAAGCCTTTCTTCAACAAGTCATGTGAAATTGAGGTTGAGATTACCAGTAACAGACCCGCTGCTGTGGATAGTGCAGCCGCTAGGCCACCGGCGGCTAGTAATGCTACAACCCAGTTTGGTAGTTTCGCTAACTCTGGAGAAGCCAGTACAATGATGTCACGGTTAATATTCATCTCGTTTCGTTCATCGCCCGAGTAGAACATTTTGCCATCGCCATTCTTGTCTTCCCAGCCCACTAGGCCAGTGCTTTCCCAGTTTTTGTACCAGCTTGGTGCGTCTACTGCGGTGACACCTTGCATGTCTGGGCCATTGATTGTCTCGATCATGTTTACACGAGCAAATGCTGCAACGCCTGGTGCTGTTGTGTATAACAATGAGATGAACAGTAGAGCCCAACCCGCTGAGATACGTGCATCACGTACTTTTGGTACCGTGAAGAAACGAATGATTACGTGTGGAAGACCGGCTGTACCAACCATTAGCGCCGCACAGATGAAGAAGACGTCGACAGTGCTCTTGTTACCTTCGGTATAGGCGGTAAATCCGAGCTCTTCGGTGAGGCCATCCAGTTTATCAAGTAGGTAAACATCAGTACCTGTGATCGTCGAACCCATGCCAACTTGTGGTAGCGGGTTGCCCGTCATCATGATTGAAGTAAAGATTGCAGGGACAAGGAAGGCGAAAATGAGGACACAGAATTGAGCTACCTGCGTATAAGTGATGCCTTTCATGCCACCCAGTACTGCGTAGAAGAACACAATACCCATACCAATGATGATACCTAGATTAATGTCGACTTCTAGGAAACGAGAGAATACAACGCCTACACCACGCATTTGGCCGGCAACGTACGTAAATGATACGAAGATTGCACAGAATACCGCGACCATACGCGCTGTTTTCGAGTAGTAACGTTCACCGATAAAATCAGGGACCGTAAACTGACCGAACTTACGTAGGTAAGGTGCTAAACATAGCGCCAGTAGTACATAACCACCTGTCCAACCCATTAGGTAAACCGCACCGTCGTAACCAACGAATGAGATGATACCTGCCATTGAGATGAACGACGCTGCCGACATCCAGTCAGCGGCAGTTGCCATGCCGTTTGCTACCGGGTGTACACCACCGCCAGCAACGTAGAATTCACTGGTTGACCCTGCACGAGCCCAGATTGCGATGCCGATATATACTGCAAAAGTAATACCGACGAGAATAAACGTCCAAGTTTGAATATCCATGTTCTAGCCTCTAGTCTTCCTGTACGTTGTATTTTTTGTCGAGCGCGTTCATGCGGACAACGTAAATAAATATCAGCGCAACGAAGGTGTATATCGAACCTTGTTGAGCGAACCAAAAGCCGAGCTTGAACCCGCCAAACTGAACGGTGTTAAGGGCATCCACAAATAAGATGCCAGCGCCGTAAGACACTGCGAACCAGGTCGCGAGCAGTGTTCCCATAATCCCCAAGTTTTCCTTCCAGTAGGCTTGAGCATGTTCCGTAGATTCGAACGCCATTGCCTTCTCCTTTATTCCGTTTTCGTAGAAACCATGTCTGTATAAAATAATATGTTAATGCAATGTTACGATTTAGAATGTAGCAAGGATAAGTCAAGGGATCTGTGCAACTTTAGTCGGGATACTATTAGCGCTAATGTACTGAAATGTGGGACCGAGAAGCCATAATCGCAGAAAATTGTGATGTTGCAATGTTGTTAAATTAGCCAAAGGTCTAACAAAACAATCTAAATTAGTGCGTTGGTCAGAAAATTTAACAATGAAATGACAGATAAATTGTCGATGAACCCGCATATGTCATGAACAACGATATAATTTTGTTATAGTAAAAAGGCATGTTCACCGACCGTGCATTGCTTTACGGCAAACGTTTGACATGCTTAAAGCACGGTGTTGTATTCTTTAGGGGAACGAATTGGACGCAATAACTATCAACCACTTGTTTTTAACTGGTGCAGTATTAATCTCCATCAGTGTGCTTTTCTCACCAGTGTCCTCTCGATTGGGCATTCCTATTCTTTTGATATTTTTGTTTGTTGGTATGTTGGCGGGTGAAGATGGACTCGGTGGCATTAAGTTCGATGATTATTCACTGACATACTTGGTGAGTAACCTTGCGCTTGCTGTAATTCTTCTTGATGGCGGTATGAGAACCAAAGTTGCTAGTTTCAAAGTGGCTTTTTGGCCATCACTCTCGTTGGCAACCGTAGGGGTAGCATGTACTGCAACCTTAACGGGTCTAATGGCAGCTTGGTTATTTGACCTTTCGTTTATGCAGGGAATTTTGGTCGGAGCGATTGTCGGTTCAACCGATGCTGCTGCGGTATTTTCTTTGTTGAAAGGACAGAGTCTCAATGAGCGTGTGGGTTCAACACTAGAGATTGAATCCGGCACTAACGATCCAATGGCGGTCTTTCTGACGGTGACTTTAATCGCACTGTTGGGCAACCCAGATGTCGATATGGGGGGAGGTTTCCTACTCAAAAGTTTTGTAATGCAGTTTGGTATCGGCATTATTGTCGGAATTGGCGGTGGTTGGGTTCTGTGGAAATCAATTAATCGAGTGCAACTGGCTGATGGTCTTTATTCTATTTTAGTGCTCAGTGGTGGCATTGCTCTGTTTGCATTCTCTAACATGCTCGGCGGCAGTGGGATTTTATCGATTTACCTCGTAGGTTTGTTCATCGGAAATCGCCCGACTCGCTCTCGACACTCTATTCTCAATGTTCTTGATGGAATGACGTGGTTAAGCCAGATCGTGATGTTCTTGGTGCTTGGGTTATTGGTTACTCCATCGACATTGATGGACATTGCACTTCCTGCGTTGGCACTCGCCTTCGGTATGATTTTGTTTGCTCGTCCACTGTCTGTTTGGTTGGGTTTACTGCCGTTCAGAAACTTTACCACCAAAGAGCGTTGGTTTGTTTCTTGGGTTGGTTTACGTGGCGCAGTGCCGATCATTTTAGCGGTTTTCCCGATGATGGCTGGTTTGCCAAATGCGCAGCTGTATTTCAATATCGCCTTCTTCGTGGTGATGGTTTCGTTGATTGTTCAAGGTGGTAGCTTGATGAAAGTTGCTCGATTAGCTCAGGTGACTCTACCACCAACGCCGACACCTATCTCTCGCACGGGTATTGAGATCTACCCGACCAGTGAGTGGGAGATGTTTGTTTACAAGCTGAAAGACGAAAAGTGGTGTATTGGCGAACCTTTAAAGCGTTTGTCTATGCCTGAAGGGACGCGAATTACCGCACTATTTCGACAAGATGTCTTGCTTCACCCATCGGGCAGTACAGTATTAGAGGCCAATGATATTCTGTGCGTACTGGGCCAAGATAAAGACTTAGGTAGTTTAAGCCAGCTATTCAGTGAAGCTCCGTTAGCCGAAGAAGCAGCACGATTTTTTGGTGATTTCTTCCTGGATGTTAGCTTATCAATTACTGCGGTAAGTGATTGGTATGGTATTGAGCTTGGCTCGGAAGAAGAGCGAGAAATGACGCTAAAACAGTTAGTAGAACAAGAGCTTGGTGTATATCCAGTATTAGGTGACAGCTTTGAGTGGCATGACATTAATTGGGTGGTCGCTGAGGTCAATGATTATCAAGTCGTCAAGCTGGGCTTATGTTTACCAAAGACGACTTTAGAAAAGGATATTAGTGAAGCCTAATTGTGGACTTCTTGTAGCAATATAACTGCTTGAGTTCTGTTTTTCACGTCCAGTTTACGGAAGATAGCGGTCATATGTGCTTTTATGGTCGCTTCTGATACATTCAATTCATAGGCAATTTGCTTGTTAAGTAGACCATCAGACAGCATTCCCAAGACCTTATATTGTTGAGGGGTCAGTGTGGAGAGTTTTTCTGCAAGGTCGCTACAAGCCGCATTATTAGTGATGAGGCCTTCAGGGAAGAATGGATCACCGTTGAGAACTTGGTTGAGTGCACTCAAGAGTTCACGCATATCACTCGATTTAGGAATAAAGCCAAAAGCACCATGACTTTTAACTTGGCTGACCACGCTGGCATCTTCGCTGGCTGAGATCACGACAATCGGTAAATCTGGGTATTCAGCGCGCAGCTGAATTAAACCTGACATCCCATTTGCACCTGGCATTTTAAGATCGAGTAACAAGAGGTCGGGCTCATCTTCTTTCTTTAGTAAAGTCAGCAAGGCATCCAGAGAATCGGCTTCAAGAAGGTTCGCGCCACTGATCGCCATATGAACTGACTGAAACAGGGCGTTGCGGAAGAGAGGGTGGTCATCAGCAATGATGATGGTATAGGTCGAGTCCATGACGTTCATACTTTTAACAATTTAGTTAAGATTTATTATCATCCCGATTGAGTGTGTGGACAATATTTATGCATTAAAAGTCTGAACCATATCGACTTTTATCCCCAGAATAAGAAAGTGTTACTCTGAATACCAAAAAAGCCGCACTGTCATCTCGGTACCGAGGGGCGGTGCGGCTTTTGTTTGGGCTTAGATATGGACAAATGTCGTCGTTTTATAGCTGGTGGTCTTGAATGTGCTTTAGGAATATATCAGCAGGCATAAAGCCGGTCACACGAGCATTTGGAACATGGTTACCCTCACCGTCCCAGAACTCAATGGTTGGTAAGCCGAGTACCTGTAATTGTTTAAGCAGTTCAATGTCTTGAGGCATGTTTCTCGTTACGTCGGCCTGAAGCAACACGAAGTCAGATAGTTTGTTTTCGACATCGGCCTGATGGAAGGTGTACTTCTCAAACTCTTTACACGCCACACACCAATCGGCGTAGAAATCGAGCATTACTGGCTTGCCCAGTTTTTTCGCTTCGATGAGTTGGATCTCTAGCTCTTCAACGGTATTGATGCGTGCAAATTGGATATGCTGTTGTTCTACCGTTATGCTCTTCTCCGCAAACCAATAGTTCAATGCAGGCTGTGCCGAAGCGAATAGGCCAAGCATCGCGATGATGCCCACAGCGCTTTGCTTCCAACCGCCGAATGGCAGTGCATTCTTGCTATGGTACAACCAACCGAAAGCGATAAACCCAAGGCCAGACCAAAGCACGGTTGCCCATAATTCAGGGATAATGCGCTCTAGTAAGAAGATTGGAGCTGCCAGCAAGATAAAGCCAAATACGATCTTCACCTTGTCCATCCAACTGCCTGCTTTCGGCAGAAGTTTATTACCAAATACCGCAACCAAGATCAGCGGGATACCCATACCCATCGCTAAGGCATACAGAGCAATAGCACCGGTAAATAGGTCGCCACTTTGAGCCACATACAGCAGCGCACCTGACAATGGAGCCGTGGTACAAGGTGAACACACCAAGCCAGAGATAGCACCCATCGCGAACACGCCCAAGGTATTGCCACCTTGTTGCTTGTTACTTTGATTGTTAAGCCAAGTTTGGATGCTGCTTGGAAGTTGCAGGTTATAAACGCCAAACATCGACATCGCCAACGCCACGAACAGAACGCTCAACGCAATTAATACGTAAGGATGTTGCATCGCAGCTTGGAACTGCATACCCGCAGAGGCAACCACTAAACCCAATAAGGTGTAGGTTAACGCCATGCCTTGCACGTAGATGAACGATAGCATCAGCGCACGACCTTGGCTGAGCTTGCCACCACCTAAAACGATACCCGTTAGAATTGGATACATAGGCAGAACACACGGCGTAAAGGCTAAACCAACACCGAGCGCTAAGAATAGTAATGGTGTCCACCAACTGTCACCGAGTTTATCGGCTAAGCCTGCGTCTTTTGAAACGGGAGTATTGGTTTGTTGAGTGGTATTGCTTGCTGCGTCAGTCGTAGGAGAAGAGGGTTGTACTGAATTGTCAGCTTCACCAGCAGCATCAGAAAAACCTTGCGAGGCACCACTGTTTTGCGCATCACTGCTTTTCATATCTCCAGAATCCGTCGCAGTAAATGGCTCAATGTCGATGATTCGAGTTTCGGGTGGATAGCAGAAACCAGCATCTGCACAGCCTTGATACTTAACGATCAGCTGTGAGCCATCTTGGTAACTCTGTAGCGGAACTTGCACGAATAACGGTTGAGTATAAATGCTTACTTCACCGAAGAATTCATCTTGGTGTGGTTGGCCATCTTCTATTTTAACATTGCCGATTGCGAGGTTTTGACCGCTAAAAGAGAGGCTATGTTGATAAAGGTAGTAGCCCTCCTTTACTTGCCAGTCGAGAAGCACTTGGCCGTCTTGTTGGTAGTAATTGAAAGGGAAAGCTTGGTCTACAGGGACAAAACCATTGTTATTGCCTCCGAAGCTTGGCTCGGCGTTGTCATTTCCAAAAAGCGCCCACGCAGGCTGGGTGAATAAGGAAACGCAAACAAAAAGTAATGTGGCAAGTCGTCGCATACTATTAGTCATCAAAATGGAGTTGAAGGTATCTTAACTCAATCAGACCGTAATAGTTTGTGATTAGTTTCATCGATAAATAAATATCCCCTTGGACAAGTGAAGCATTGATTTGCCGATCCAAGGGGAGCTATGTGATTTAAGTGTTTAGTTTTGTGTAAGTGAGACGCTTAGGCGACGCCCAAACGTGCTTTTACCACTTGTTCGCAAGCATCAATATTCATCGTGTCTTTTGGAATAATGAGCACCGTGTCATTGCCGCCAACGGTACCGATAATTTCAGTATGTGGGTCGATATCGACTAATCTTGCGACCAGCTGTGCACAACCCGGGTGAGTCTTTACTATCACCATGGCTTGGTTGTGAGTAATTAATTCGATTTGCGAGGAGATGGATGCGTCGACACGTACAGGTGCACTCTCAACGGTTATGCAGTAGACCTTCTTACCACAGGCGTTTTGAACTTTTACAACGCCGAGTTGTGACAAAATACGAGATACGGTCGATTGACTAATACCTATATAGCCAATGTCGACGAGTTTCTCTCTCAGTTGATTCTGGGTCGAGAAGCTTTGTTGTTGTAGCAAGCGTTTGCACGCTGCAGTCAGTGTTTTATCTTCAGCTGAATACAAGCAACCGTGCTCAGTGATTTCGTTCATGAACAACTCCTTAAGGTCAACGTTTGGATATCGCTTGTCCATAGCGTCGAACGCACTCCCAAAGCCGTAGAGTACAATTGTTAATTAGGGCTTACCGATGAATCCCGAAGTAAATATGGGAGGGTATGCGAGATGTATGATCATCTATCCACTAAGTCTAACACTAAAGGATGGTTATCTTTTTGAAGGTGATCACCAAACAATATTCTGGTTAACTGCTTTTATTTTGGTTTTTTATTCTTTGGTTGAATGGATATTTATTCCAGGTTGAGAATAAATATCCATTAGGATTAAGTGGTTTTTTGTAGCGAAGGTAATAGCGCTAAGGGTTAGCGAATTTCGCTCATGATCTCGCGAGAGAATACTTTTTCACAATAGTGACATTTTAGCTGTACGTTTTCGTGTTTTAGCTGCACTTTAAAGCTACTTTCGACTGGTTCACCGTGTGAAATACAGTTGCTATTTGGACAAGCGAACACACTGTTGATTTGCTCTGGCAGCACAAGGGTTAGCTTGTTGACTACTTTGTACTCTTCAATTTGGTTGACTGTGGCTTGCGGAGCATACAGAGCCAATTGGTTGGCTTGTTCCTTGGTCAGAAAGATGTTCTCAATCTTGATCAGGTCTTTGTTGCCGAGTGCTGATGATGGCAGGTTTAACCCCATGGTGATTCGTTGTTCTGTTTTATGCAGCTTAAACAGTTTAAGGATTTTGATACCAAGGTGAGCAGGGATGTGGTCAATGACGCTGCCGTTACGGATCGCTTCTACTTGTAGCTGAGTTTGTTTAACCATGACTGTTTCTCCTGCTTATAAAGTGTCGTTAAGAACTAGGGCCAATAGGGCTTCGCGAGCGTATACACCGTTTTCAGCTTGTTCGAAGTAGTAAGCGTGTCGCGTTTTATCGACGTCGGTTGTGATTTCGTCGACACGTGGCAGTGGGTGAAGCACCTTCATGTTTTGGCGTGCGTCTTTCAGCGTATCGGCCGTCAGAATGTAAGCCGACTTCATGTGTGCGTATTCTGACGCATCAAAGCGCTCTTTCTGTACGCGAGTCATGTACAGCACATCCAGTTCAGGCACCACTTCTTCAATGCTGCTGTGGGTGCTGTATTGGATGCCCATCTCTTCTAATTCTTCACAGATGTAATCCGGCATCGCTAACACTTCTGGCGCGATAAAGAAGAAACGCACGTTGTTGAATTTTGATAGCGCTTGCGTCAATGAGTGCACGGTGCGGCCATATTTTAGGTCGCCAACGAATGCCACATTGAGGTTATCGAGCGTGCCTTGAGTTTCGTAAATCGAGAATAGATCCAACAAGGTCTGCGTTGGGTGTTGGTTCGCACCGTCGCCACCATTGACGATAGGAACATCGTTAGAGAATTCAGAGGCTAAGCGTGCTGCGCCTTCTTGTGGGTGACGCATCACAAAGGCATCGACGTAAGAGGAAATAACCTGCACTGAATCGGCAAGTGTTTCGCCTTTTTTAGCCAGCGATGTGTTTCCACCATTATCAAAACCGATGACGGTGCCGCCAAGGCGTTGAACTGCGGTTTCGAATGAAAGGCGAGTTCGAGTTGAAGGCTCAAAGAAGCAGCTTGCAACAACTTTATTTTTCAGCAGCTCTGGATTTGGCTCAGCCTTGAGCTTTGCTGCGGTGTTGACGATAAGCTCCAGTTCATTACGAGTGAGCTCTGGTATGGAGATGATGTGCTTGTTAAATAACGAATGCGCCATAACGGGTCTTCCTTCTTTGCATACAGTCAAATTGCGGACAAAAAAAAGCCCCCTAACAATAGGAGGCTTCGAAACGATCAATAGAGCAAAATAAAAATGACACCAACGCCACTCTTTGGCGTGTAGTTTGACAATCATGTGCGACAGAATTGCAGTTCATTTTTTGCTCTCTTAAGACAAATTGCGGAGGATTATACTCAGATAAAAATGCCATGCAATACTTTCTGTAAAGTATTCATTTAATGGATTTTTATGCGAAATAACGTCCGTTTAAAGCTTCCATTTAAGCCTTTGTTGGAACTGAGAATCTCAGGCTTTTTTAGGTAATAATCTATTCAACTACATGAAAAAAAATGCGGGCTTTATTCAAGGTCAAATTCCCAAGAACGCCACCCGCACTTCCCTGTCATTGCAGCACTTAACTTGTCAATATCTTGCCAACAAGTGCGTGCTTAGCTATTTAGATTCTTAGTTGATTAGCTTATTAACTGCCTAATGTCGCAACCATGACTGCTTTGATGGTGTGCATGCGGTTTTCTGCTTCATCGAACACGATAGAGTATTCAGATTCGACCACTTCATCTGTCACTTCTACACCATCTTTAAGCTGCGGATATTCAGCAGCAAGCTGTTTGCCGACGGTTGTATCTTCGCCGTGGAAAGCGGGTAGGCAGTGCATGAACTTCACATGTGGGTTGCCTGTTGCTTTGATCATGTCCATGTTGACTTGGTAAGGCATCATTAAGTTAATACGCTCAGCCCACGCTTCTTTTGCTTCGCCCATTGATACCCAAACATCAGTGTATAGGAATTCACAGCCTTGCACGCCTTCTTGAACATCTTCAGTCAGTGTGATGTTGCCGCCAGTGTGCTCTGCAATTTCACGACATTGAGCTAAAAGCTCTTCTTGTGGCCAGAACTGTTTTGGTGCGACAAGGCGAATGTCCATGCCCATTTTCGCAGCGCCAACCATCAAAGAGTTACCCATGTTGTTGCGAGCATCACCTAGGTAAGCAAAGCTGATTTCGTGTAACTGTTTACCACGGCCGAATTCTGTCATGGTTAGGAAGTCTGCAAGAATTTGTGTTGGGTGGAATTCGTCAGTCAGACCATTCCACACTGGTACGCCAGCATAAGCGCCTAGCTCTTCCACGATTTCTTGGCCGAAGCCGCGGTATTCGATGCCGTCGTACATACGGCCAAGAACGCGAGCGGTATCTTTCATTGATTCTTTGTGGCCAATTTGAGAGCCAGATGGGCCTAAGTAAGACACTCGAGCACCTTGGTCGAATGCGGCAACTTCAAATGCACAACGAGTACGAGTTGATGTTTTTTCAAAGATAAGCGCAATGTTTTTGCCAGTCAGTGTTGGCTGTTCGTAACCGTTGTACTTCGCTTTTTTAAGCTCCATTGAAAGATCTAACAAGTGTTGAATCTCGCGTGGAGTGAAATCTAGTAGTTTTAGGAAGTTACGATTGCGTAGGTTAAAAGCCATGATGTATTCCTTCTTAGATTTAGGCGCTTTCTTGCTACAGGGAAAGAAAATTCAAGAAAGCGCGATTCAATTTTTTAGTCAATTTGTTCGGTTCTGTTTGTTTCGTTTAATTCTGTTTTCACAAGCTTTAAAAGCTCTCAAGGTTTCAGCTTCTTAAGCTTTAAGTTTTTCAAGATAATAAAGCTCGTTAGTGGGTTAACCTTTGGTGATATTGGTGCCCGCTTGGCCTTGCAGGATTTGCAAACCATCTTCGAGAGCGCCGATACCCACCACTTTGCCGCCTTGCTGAATGAATTCGCACGATGCTTCAATTTTTGGCCCCATTGAGCCCGCATCAAACTCGAATTTCGCCAGTTCGCTTGGTGTGGTACTGCGCAGTGCGTGTTGAGTTGGCTTGCCCCAATCAAGATAAACAGCGTCGGCATCAGTCAAAATAAGCAGCGCGTCCGCATCCAGTTGTTTCGCTAAGAAAGCCGCTGACATGTCTTTGTCGATAACCGCTTCAACACCCACTAATTTGCCGTTCTCTTTTTTCACTGGGATGCCACCGCCGCCAGTACAAATTACGAGGTGACCCGCATCGATAAGTTGTGTGATCGCTTCGTGCTCAACAATGCCGGTAGGGCGTGGGCTTGGTACAACGCGGCGGAAATGTTGGCCGTCTGGTTTTACGATCCAGTGGAACTTCTCCGCTAATTCACGCGCTTCCGCTTCTTCGTAGATCGGGCCAATCGGCTTGGTTGGATCGGCAAACGCAGGATCGTTTGGATCAACCGTCATTTGCGTCAACATGCACGAGATGTTTCGGTTAGGCAGGTAGTTTTTGAACTCTTGCATCAGCATGTAGCCGATCATACCTTGAGTCTCACTGCCCAAGACATCCAGCGGATACGGGTTTACTTTTTTGTATTCCAAACCTTGCAGGGCAAGTAAGCCAACTTGTGGGCCATTACCGTGCACTAGGACCACGTTGTACACTTTCGCGATTTCAGAGATGGTTTTAACCGCTGTTTCAATATTACGGCGTTGAACATCGGCTTCTAACGGCTCACCGCGACGAAGTAGGGCGTTACCACCGAGTGCAACAACAACAGTTTGCTTAGTCATAATTGTGTTCTCTCATTTTGGCCAAGCTGTTGATTTTACGTAAGCTTGTAAAATGGCTTAGCTTGGCCGTTTCGTCTTAGTGATTAGATACCATCACGCTCAATTGGGCAGCTCATGCAGCGTGCGCCACCGCGACCGCGGCCAAGTTCGTCTCCAGGGATAGAAAGAACCGTGATGCCTGCTTTGTCGTATTTTTCGTTAGTGTAGGTGTTGCCTTCATAACCAATAACGACGCCTGGTTTAACTGTCAGCACATTGTTCGCATCGTTCCACTGTTCACGTTCTGCATGGAAGTTGTCACCACCTGTCGTGATGAGATTTAGCTTGTCTACACCAAGTGCTTTTTCGATAGCTGTTACGAAGTAGCCTTCTTCTTTCACATTCACAGTGCCTGATTCATCGCCAGTTAGGCTCCAGCACTGCACGTCTTGACTAACCACTTCAGGGTAAACAGAGAATGTATCCTCGTTCATGTGAGTCATTACCGTGTCTAAGTGCATGCAAGAGCGATGTTTTGGTAACTGCATGGCGATAACTTGTTTTGCTTGACCGTGTTTGAATAGGCTCGATGCTAAGTGCTCAACACCTTGTGCTGTTGTACGTTCAGACATACCGATAAGCACTGTGCCACGACCGATAACAAGAACGTCACCACCTTCAATCGTTGAGTTGTCGTAGCTGATATTTTCTTCATCGCCGAAGTATTTAATAAAGTCTTGGCCCGCGAATGTTGGGTGCCAGCGATAAATAGCGCGTACGTGGTTGGTTTCACGTTGACGAGCAGGTTTCGCCATCGGGTTGATAGATACACCGCCGTATACCCAGCAAGACGTGTCGCGAGTAAATAGGTGGTTTGGTAGAGGCTCGATAATAAAGTCGGTTGGTGCGTGCATACCTTGCATCATTGAAGACGATTTCATTGGCATCTCAGCGTAAGACAGACCGCCCGTTAGGATTTTTGCTAGCTCTAGGTTTGGTAAGTCGCTTAAGTAGCAGCGCACATCATTGGCGAATGTTTTACCCAAACGGTAATCAGATACTTGGCAGTTTAGCAGCCAATCTTTCGCTTCTGGCACGGCTAGTGTGTCTGCTAGCAAGTCAGTAAGAAGAAGAACTTCAACACCTTGATCACGTAGCGTTTGAGTAAATGCGTCATGCTCTTTACCTGCGCGCTCAACAGCCAGTACGTCATCAAATAGCAAATCGTGACAGTTAGAGGGTGTTAGGTGAGTCAGTGCGCGTCTTGGACGGTGAACTAGAACGCGGCGTAATTGACCTATTTCAGAACCTACATAGAACTTACTCATGATCGTCTCTCTCTTATATATTTGAATTACTTTTATCGCTAAGAGTAATTATTTATTTTCAGTTGAGAAGAATGAATTATTTATTCACATCTCTTGTCTGGAATTAATATTACGCCTGCTAGTCAGGTATTCTTAGAGATATATCACAAATCGTTTTTTCTCTCGCAGCCCTTTAAAATTAAGGGTTTTAACAAACTTTATGCACTTTTAGTCACAGCTAATATATTCTAAATAATTAGCTGTTGGGGAACTTTATGCACGTTTTTTTGACGAAACTTACTAGAATCTAATTTACGAGGGAATATATGCAGAATATTTTTATTGATAAGAGTGTGCTTAGCTTGGAAGTATGCAGTGTTTTTATTTAGATATTTAATTTTGGATATGGAATTAATTATTTATTAACAAAGTAAATGCGAATAAAGCTGCTGTGGTCACACTTTAAAATCGGCTGTTTAAGTGTATTTTTTGATAAAAAAGACCATTAGTTTTCGTTTGTTTATTAGGCTGTAAATGACTTTAAATATAATTAACGCTAATAAGTGACTAATTATTTATCTAAAAATCATGGCTGAAAATAGCGTGTTATTTCATCAATCTAATTTGATATTGAAAAGTAGGGTGACTCTTCTATTGCGAGTGCTTTGGGTTTGGTTGAGCAGAGCTTTGTTACGAACAGAAGATACCTTGAATATCGCGTGTATGGCTTCGAGATGCTACTTCAGTAGTAGGGGGACATGGGGAGAGGAAGCCATAAAAAAGCCGCTATGAGAAGCGGCTTTGGATGAGAAAGGAGTGAAGTGCTTTGAGTTAGATCAGCGCACCAATACTCAGTACGACAATGCAGAACACCATCAAGATACCGATTAGTGGCATTACCCACTTAACCCAGCGCACGTAAGGGACACGAGCAATCGCTAAGCCACCCATTACCACTGCAGAGGTCGGTGTGATTAAGTTCACCAAGCCAGAGGCGGATTGGTAAGCGGTAATAACAAGGTCACGACCTACGCCAGCAAAGTCGGCCAGCGGTGCCATGATTGGCATGGTGAGTACTGCTAAGCCTGATGTTGATGGTACTAAGAATGACAGTAGGATCTCTAAGAAGAACATCACATTAATAAAGATAACCGAAGACAGTCCGGTGACCATTTGTTCTGCAGAGAAGAGAATGGTGTCGGTGATCATACCGCGGTCCATCACCACCACAATACCACGCGCAATACCGATAATAAGCGCCACGCCCAGTAGGTCTCGGGCACCATCAATGAAACTCGAAGTAAACTCCTCTTCACTCATGCGGGCCACAATACCAACGATGATGGTCGCCGCTAAGAACATGGCTGAGATCTCGGCCATCCACCACCCAGCAACGGATACACCGTAAATCATTACCGCGAATGAGCCGCCAAAAATGGCCAGAATGAGTTTACGAGTCGCAGTGAATTCAAGTTTTTCGCCACTTGCGTTGCCAAGAAAGTGCGCTTTGTTCTCTTCGTATTTGTCGTACACTATTGATTTGCTTGGGTCGGCTTGCACCATTCTGGCGTAGCGCATGACGTAGGCAACACAGATACCCCAACCAACAATCAGCATGCCAACACGCAGCACGATGCCGTCTGTAAATGGAATACCAGAGGCGTTGGCAGCGATAACGGTCGCGAATGGGTTAATGGTTGAGCCTAGTACCCCAATGCCCGCACCAAGCAGTACCGTTGCAGCAGCCACAAGAGGATCAAAGCGAGCAGCCATCATCACAGGGACTAACAAGGTATAGAAGGGCAGTGATTCTTCTGCCATGCCGTAGACAGTACCGCCCGCGGCAAACAGTGCCATCAGTATTGGTATCATCAACTCTTCTCGCCCTTCTAAGCGGGCGGTGACGCGTTCGATACCGGCATCAATCGCACCGGTTTTAGTGACTAGCCCTAAGAAGCCCCCAATGATTAGAATGAACAGCGAAACGTCGATTGCCGCAGCTTCATAGCTATTGTGGTCGTAGAAGCCGTCAATCGGTGCTAGTAGTACATCAATCACACCCTGAGGGTTACCTTCTACCGTTTGATAGGTGCCGGTAACCGGTACTTCTCGGCCTAATTCTTCATTCATTGCTCGGTCGTATTGGCCTGCTGGAATAATCCATGTGAACAGAGCCACGAGCGCAATAAGAATAAATAAAATGGTGTAGGCAGAAGGGAACTTAAAGTTGGCAAAGAAGCCGCCTTTTTCTGCCTTTTTAATCGTTTCGGTCGTCATAGCCATCTCCTTTCACGTCAATGCCCCCAGGCAGATCAGTGTGAATTCGCGAGTCAAAAATAAATAGCTGATCCTAAAAAAGGTAAATCAATAAATGTAATAAGATTCGAATTGATCAGTTAATTTAATAATTAATTAAAACAAACGTTTATATTTTTGATTTTTAAATTAAATCAGATATTAGACTTGAGCTTTTATTTATCTGTTGGGTATTTTAAATCTCATTTTTAACTCTAACCTAGCGACTGTTCACATTTTTATTGTACTAATTTATTGCTCAATAATTACACTGAAAATTATCAGGGTATTAGTGTGATTAAAGTGGTTATCTATGCTGATGGTTTATCTACGATTCTTTTATTTTAGGTTGCCTAGAGTATGTAGCGAATAAATGTGTGGAATTTTATGCAAAATGAAAATTTATAATGTTTATGGATTAATTAAGTAATATTTGATTTATATCAAATAAGGATAAAGGATGGGGGGCTGTAAATTAAATGGTTAACATTAAGTTGCAGGGCAAGATCATGAAAACCCCTTATGGAATAAGGGGTGACGTGAAG
>NZ_LAUM01000037.1:0-44106 GCF_000972265.1 Vibrio sp. ECSMB14106
TATATTGGGAAAACTCTAAAACCGTGGCCAATTTTAGTTGACCACTACAGATGGTATTAAAGCTTCTGGAATCGGAAATTTTGCGTTATATGTCGACTTTGTTATGCCATCAGTTGAGCTATAAGATTGTAGCTTATCCAAAAAGCAGAGCGTAATCGCTCTGCTATCTAATTAATGTTCTTTGGAGGTCTCTTGGTTGATGGGTTCCCGAATTACCTATTTGGCTAGCTTAGCTTCGACTTGCCCAAGCGCTCGCTGATACATAAACCATGCACAGGTGCCGGCAAGTACATTGCCTACCATGGCGCCCCAGAATAGGCCTTCAATGCCAGCAAGCTGCGAACCAACCCATAAGCAAGGTAAGAAGAAAGCAAACAGACGCAGTGCTGAAATCGTTAATGCGGTGTAAGACTTGCCTAAAGCGTTAGAAATCGAAACCATCAACATACAGATACCCAGTGGCCCTAAGCTGATAGGAACGATCAGTAAGTGATAATTCAAAATCGTTGAGACCTCATTGTCACTGGTCATTAGGCTCGCTAGCCCGCCAGAGAGCAACCAAGTCACTAGCGCAACCACCAACTGAAAACCTAACACGAAGGTGACGGCAATCTTCACGAGTTTACGTATGTTCTCTAGGCTCTTTTCTCCCAACATACGGCCAACCATTGGCGGCATCGACATCGTCAGTGCTAGCACAGCCACAATTGAGAAGAACTCAAAACGAGATCCTAACGCCCAAGCCGCCACAGCTGCGGTGCCATAGCCAGCAAGCAGTTTAGTCGCCAACATAGAAGAGACTGGCGGTAGCAGTTGGCTGATCATCGCAGGGCCCATGATATTACCGATGGAGCGAACACTCTTGCCGATGTCGAGATCGTGCCAGTCGAACGTCATCCAATGCTTCTTGGTCACTTTAGGAGCCACGATAAAGATGCCTGCGCCGAACGCCAAAATGGTCGCAATTGCTGCACCGTTGATGCCCATGTCGAGCGTAAAGATGAAAATCGGGTCCAATACTAAGTTGATGATACTGGTCGCGATCATCATTGAGCCAGGCAGCATAGTGTTGCCATTAGCACGACAGACACTGTAAAAGAAGTAGAGTAGTGCGCCAGTCCAAGAGCTGACTAACCAATAGATCCAGTAAGAATCAATGATTGGTAATACCGTTGGCGGCGCATCGAGAAGCTGTAAAATTGGCCCACGAAGCAGGTAGATGATGAACGAAAAAAGCGCGACACTCACGCTCCCCATTACAATGACTAATCCACCAAGTTGTTTGGCATAGCGTGTTTCGTTGGCACCAATGGCTCTCGCAATGACTGCCGTTGTTGCGATGCCTAATCCGACCTGAATACCAATGATGATCATCTGTATTGGAAGCGTGAAACCTTGAACTGCGAGCGGCAGAACCCCCAATTGACCAATGAAAGCACTGTCTACAAGCTGGAAGCTCATTAGTGAGAGCACTCCAAACAGCATTGGCCATGTCATTGTATAGAGTTGTCGGCTAAGAGAAGGCGAAGGGGTTGTAATTGTTGAATTCATAACACTCTTATTAGTCTTGAAGCAAGGCTTGTCACAGTGACAACCACCTCAATGTAGATTTGCCTCAAGGATAGCGTAAGGTCAGTTCGATACCAATAAATGTTACCAGATCTATACATATTCAGCTTCGTCAGAGAATACTGCTCGATGTGACTAGCATTGAGGGAAAAAAAAGCCAGTCGCGATGACTGGCTTTGTTGACTCTGATTATTAGGCTAAGTGTTACTTATTCGTAACGTTACCTAGCTTCAACCATGTATCGATAACCGTATCCGGGTTTAACGAAACTGAGCTAATGCCTTGAGCCATTAGCCACTCAGCTAGGTCGTCATGGTCAGATGGACCTTGGCCACAAATACCCACGTATTTGCCGGCTTTGGTTGCTGCGTCGATCGCCATTTTCAGCATTGCTTTCACGGCTGGGTTACGCTCATCGAATAGGTGTGCAACGTCACCTGAATCTCGGTCCAGACCAAGTGTCAGCTGTGTCATATCGTTTGAACCAATAGAGAACCCATCGAAGTACTTCAAGAATTCTTCTGCCAAGATTGCATTTGATGGCAGCTCACACATCATGATGACTTTCAGACCTTGGTCGCCACGGCGAAGACCGAATTTAGCCAGAATGTCGATAACCGAGGCCGCTTCACTTGGAGTGCGAACGAATGGAATCATGATTTCAACGTTCTTAAGACCCATCTCGTCGCGAACACGTTTGATCGCTTGAGTTTCTAGCTCGAAACAATCTTCGAATACTGGTGAGATGTAACGAGAAGCGCCACGGAAGCCAAGCATTGGGTTCTCTTCATGTGGTTCGAACTCTTTGCCGCCTACTAGGTTACTGTACTCGTTCGACTTAAAGTCAGACATACGTACGATCACACGCTTAGGCCAGAATGCAGACGCGATAGTCGCGATGCCTTCTGTCAGCTTACTTACGTAGAAATCGATTGGATCTTTGTATCCGCGAATACGTTCACTGATTTCCGCTTTTAGCTCGTCAGTTTGTGCATCGAAGTTTAATAGGGCTTTCGGGTGAATACCAATCATCTTGTTGATGATGAACTCTAAACGAGCAAGGCCAACCCCTTCGTTTGGAATTTGCGCGAAGTCGAATGCGCGATCTGGGTTACCCACGTTCATCATGACTTTAGTTGGCAGCATTGGTAGCTCATCAACCTCAGAACGTTTGATCTCGAAGTCGAGCTCACCTTGGTACACATAACCGGTTTCGCCTTCAGAACATGACACTGTCACGGTGTCGCCATCATTCAGGTTGCTTGTCGCTGTACCACAACCAACGATTGCTGGAATGCCGAGTTCACGAGCGATGATCGCGGCGTGACAAGTACGGCCACCACGGTTAGTCACAATCGCGGACGCTTTCTTCATTACAGGTTCCCAATCAGGGTCTGTCATGTCTGTTACCAAGACGTCGCCTTCTTGCACCAGTGACATTTGGTCTAGTGAATCAACCAAACGAACTGGGCCTGAGCCGATACGTTGACCGATAGCACGGCCTTCAACCAAGACATCCGCCTTGTTGTTTAGCTCGTAACGTTCGATAACGTTTTGGTCGCTTTGAGAACATACAGTCTCTGGGCGAGCTTGAACAATGTAAAGCTTGCCGTCGATGCCATCTTTTGCCCACTCAATGTCCATTGGGCGTTGGTAGTGCTTCTCGATGATCATCGCTTGTTTCGCTAGCTCTTGGATCTCTTCATCGTTCAGTGAGAACTCGCTACGCTCTTGAGTATCTGTGTCGATGATATCAACTTGCTTGCCAATCTCTTGATTGGTTGAGTAGATCATCTTGATCAACTTAGAACCAAATGTCTTTTTAACAACTGGGTAGTGACCCGCTTCTAGCATTGGCTTGTGAACGTAGAACTCATCTGGGTTTACTGCGCCTTGTACAACCATTTCACCTAGACCCCAAGAAGAGGTGATGAATACCACTTGGTCGAATCCAGACTCAGTATCAAGCGTGAACATGACACCTGACGAGGCTTTGTCTGAGCGAACCATACGTTGGATACCCGCAGACAATGAAATGCCACGATGATCAAAACCTTGGTGTACACGATATGAGATAGCGCGGTCATTAAATAATGAAGCGTAAACGTGCTTGGTTGCTTCTAGTACAGCGTCGACACCTTTCACATTAAGGAAGGTTTCTTGCTGGCCTGCGAAAGAAGCATCTGGAAGGTCTTCTGCGGTTGCAGATGAACGAACCGCTACAGACAATTCTTCGTTGCCTTCAATTAGTTCACGGTAGTTATCACGGATGTCTTGCTCTAGTGATTCTGGGAAGGGGGCCTCTAGAACCCATTGTCGAATCGTTGCACCTGTCTTACGCAGGGCGTCAACGTCTTCAACATCAAGTTCATCAAGTAGTTGGTGAATGCGCTCATCAAGACCTTTGTAATCAAGAAAGTCGTTAAACGCATACGAAGTGGTAGCAAAACCATTAGGTACAGAAACACCAGCATTGGACAGATTAGAAACCATCTCGCCCAGTGAGGCGTTCTTACCGCCGACTTTGTCGACATCTTCCATGGATAGGCCATTGAACCATAGGGTATTATTTTGCATTTATTTCTCCAGAAACATAGCAAGCATTGTAGGGATTTAAAAGCAAACGATTACGCAAAGGCTAAAAAAAATGTTAAGTATTTTTCAAAGCTGTGGGGGACGTAATAGTCAGCAGGGTTTCGTTATATATATTATGGTGTCTATCCTACTCAAAATAATTTTAAACATTAAATAAAAAATGCAAATTGATATCCAAAGTCGTGATGTATTCTATGTTTCTGATGGAACGGCCATAACATGTGAGACTTTAGGGCATGTTGTTCTAGGTCAATTCCCGTTCGAAGCTAACGAAAAAACCTTCCCGTTTGTTGAAAGTGAAGACAAACTTTCTGATTTATTAAAAGAGATTGAAATTTCGTATCGTGAGACTGGTAACCAGCCTCTGGTCTTTTTTTCGATTGTGATTCCGCAAATTAAGCAGCAGCTTTTGGAGGCACCAGCGCACTGCTATGACGTGCTAGAGAGTATTGTGCAGAAAGTGCAAGACGATACCCAGATGGCCCCGGTGCCTAAGTTGCAGCGTTCACGTAGTGTTAATAAAGATTCAGTGAAGTACTTCGACCGTATTGCTGCGATTGAATACACGCTGGCTCATGATGATGGCATTACGCTTAAAGGGCTCGAAGAGGCGGATATCATCCTATTGGGTGTGTCTCGAAGCGGTAAGACACCGACAAGCTTGTATATGGCAATGCAGTTTGGTTTGCGTGTCGCAAACTACCCATTCATCCACGACGATTTAGCGCGCTTGAAGCTGTTGCCTGAATTTGAGATCTACCGACACAAGCTGTTTGGTTTAACCATCGATGCAGAAAGGCTGACGGAGATTCGTGAGAGCCGTTTAGCGGGCAGTGAATACGCGAGTGACTCGCAATGCTTGTATGAATTGCAAACGGTAGAGTCGATGTTTCGCCGAGAAGCGATACCTTACATCAATACGTCTTCGCTATCGGTTGAAGAGATTTCGACAAGAATTTTGGAGCGTACTGGTTTGAGAAGACGCTTGTTGTAGTGAAGAGAGTTGAGGAACAAAAGAAAGTTGAGGAGTAGCATAAAATCGAAGCTAGCGATGATAGGTCGAGGCGCTTCGATTTTCCGTTTAGGTTAGCTGTTGATGACTTATCGAACTAACAAATTATCGAAGAAGCTTAATGCTGAGCATTTTGCTCTGTTTTTCGAGCCAATGCTCAAGTGCTGGTGGCCATGTGATGCTTGACTCAACACAGAAGCCACGTAGCATCGAGAAATAGAGTGCTTGATCAATGATAGGCAGTGATGACTCGCCATTTTCTAAGTCCAGTAAAAGCTCAGCATCTTTTAGCAATGGGTTGATTTGTTGGACGTATTGCGGTGTGTTTTCTAAGAGTTCTTCAAAGTTAAAACCTTCTGTCTCTTTACTTGCACGCCAAGCTTGTTTGCTTCCCACAGAGCGATATTCAGCCAAATCGAGATTCCACCAACGTGGGCGTCCGATTTGCTGAGTGAGAGGGAACGAACGGTTTTGAAAGAGTGTAGCCTGCTCTGACGGTTCACGTTGTTCGTTGCTTGATTTCAAATCCATGAAGTAAGCGATGATGTCTAAGCTTTCAGCCATGATAGAGCCATCGTCTTTCTGTAATACTGGTACCATCTTTTTACCAATAAGGTCGATAAGGGTTTGGGCGTCATCATAATCGACAGAAATAAGTTCGATATTCAAGCTTAGAGATTGGGCAATGTAGGCAACTCTTGCGCAGAAAGGGCAGTGGTCGTAGATGTAAAGCTTCATAGCTTCCCTCAGTTCATGGTTATTATCAGTATAAGATGTTGCTAATATACCAGAAGCTTTTGCTAAAAATAAGCTTTCTCTAATGACCAATATCAACTGAAAATAGGCAAGTTGTAAGTTAAGTGATTTATTTTAATGGTTTTTTGTTGGTGGTATTAGCCACTGGTAAGGGCATTTATTGTGATGGGGAAGCCAACGGAGAGAGCTGGGGGAGAATAGCTGATATAAAAAAGGCTCTGGCTGATCGTCCTAACAAAGAGGAGTAGCCAAAGCCTTAATTCTGTTATCTTTAGCAGAGTGGCTGCTAAATGAGCGGAGTAATCAAACTATGCTTTTTTAAGGTCTTGCATTGGGTAAGTCAGCGGCATTGCGCCTTCTACCGTTGTAACGTGAACGTAGAAACCGCCAGCACTTAGGCCCGTTACTACCATTTCACCAAGATCAACCCCTTTTGTTGCCATAACGCGATCATCAACTGAAAACATTTTACACACCTTCAACAAACTAAATAAATACGATGGATATCGAACGCGAATTTAAACAGATCGAACCTAAATCAACTAATCCGGTTCTTTGTCGTAAAGATTAAATTTGGTTATGCATAAATTAGTATGTCTTCAAAATCAGTATTTTAACGTGCTGGGTAGCTCTATTTGTCAGCAGGGTAAACGACACCAACTTGCTGACGCATCTCTGTAATTAACTGAGCAACGGTTAAAGCGCGTTGTTCTGCTTGAGATTCTGTAGTTTGATCGCCACCAATGCAGTCTGCAAAGGCTTGTGCTTCGTAACTCATCGAGTTTTCGCTCTGTACTTGGGTGAGGTTCTCAATACTGCCATCACGGTAGTGGATCTTAACATCGGTACATTCGGCGATATGATCAATGATGATTGCTCCAAGCTCTCCTTGGATCTCACTTGGCGCATAGGAGTCGCTCACTTTGGAGTGCGCAAGGGTTACGTCAAATTCTGGGTATTGGAAGATCGCACAGCCATGCGCATCAACGCCTGAATCAAGTAGCTTTGCAGAAGCCTGCGCATTTTCAGGTTTGCCAAATAGCGCGACTGTCGCAGCTACACAATAAAAACCGATGTCGACCAACGAGCCGTTAGAGAAAGCGGGGTTGAAAGTATTTGGCTTCTCGCCATTTAGATATTTTTGATAGCGCGAGGAATATTGGCAGTAATTGATGTGTGCTTTATGCACTTTGCCGATCTTTTCTAACCCCAATTGAACTTGTTTAAAGTTCGGAAGAAATTGAGATTTGTACGCTTCAAATAACACTACACCATTTTGTTTGGCTATTTTAAACATTCGAGTCGCTTCATCAATATTAGACGCAACAGGCTTTTCACAGATAACATGCTTGCCATGCTCCATCATCAATATTGATTGCTCGCAATGTAATGAGTTAGGTGAAGCGATGTACACGGCTTCGATAGTGCTATCATTCGCTAGCGCTTCGAGTGAATCGTAGTTTGTTTTAACGTTAAACTCTTGCGCAAATTGCGCGGCGCTGTCTAGGTTACGTGAATATACCGCACCAAGTTGCATTGATTGTGTGTCATGGGCAGCTTGAACAAACTTTTGTGTAATCCAATTGGTGCCAATTACAGCGAACTTTATCATATAGGTATCCATAGTTAGCGTATTAATTCTGTAACGATAGTAGCACTCAACGACTATAAATGTTCCCCTGATTTGCGGAACAATTCCCCAGAAATTACAGCCTAGTATCTGTCAATGATAGCGATAGGGCCCCTGAGGCAGCCGGTATAACAGTGCACAACTAAGCCTTTTTTGCTAAGGTTTCATTGAAAGAAAATAAGGTAATGATATGCAAATCCGTACTGCCAAAGTCGCTGATATACGCTCAATCTTAGAGCTCTCTGATCAGATAAACCGTCAACATCATCTTGGCGCTCCTATGGTATTTGCGCCACCTTCACAGGGTTTCGCCGACAGTGAGGAGTACTGGTTAGGCATGATGATCGACCCTTTAGGGACTTTCTTGGTTGCGGTTCATGAGCAACAAGTGGTTGGCTTTTTAGCAGGTAAAGTGACGCAGAACAAAGGGGTAAGTTTTATTCAGCCGCATAAAGTGGCGAGAGTGAGCACAATTGTGGTTAATGAACAGATCCAGAATCAAGGTGTTGGTCGATCTTTGATGAGGTCATTTAATCACTGGGCTCAATCTAGGGGCGCGATTGAGCTTCGACTGGAAGTGATGGAGTTCAACCAGCAAGCTCAAAGGTTCTATGAGTCGCTAGGGATGGAAACTCAGTCACGAACCATGTCTATGCGTTTTGAGGAGATTTAAAGGTGCGCTTGCTTTGGTTTTTATTTGTTTACTTAATGTTGTCGACTCACGCTCTATATGCTGCATCGGAATCAATGTTGGAAGAGTCTGTTTACGGCAAAAAACTGGTCGTAGAAAAGATAGCTTCAGATGCGATAGCGATTGAAACTATGGTGTTTGAGTCTGCTCCATCTAATCGTGCGACTACTTCATCAGTAACCACAAATCCAAAGCATGTCACTGTTCTTACTGGTGGTACTCTTAAAAATAATTCTGCTGAAGGGGACTCTAGCCAACAAATTGCCCAACTCTCTCAACGATCATCTCGGCGGGTTTACCTTAAGCCAGATACCATTTCTGAATTAGAACCGAAGTTACCGGCAGTAACTCTGGTTAAGGTCGATAAATCGAAGCGTCGAATGTATTTATTAACAGGGGAAGAAGTAATACAGGAATTTCGTATTGCGCTGGGTAAACAACCGAAAGGACATAAGCGCTTTGAAGGGGACAACCGAACGCCAGAAGGGCAATACCAGCTCGATTATGTGATGGAAGAGTCGGATTTTTATCGATCAGTACATATTAATTATCCGCAACCTTCGGATATGCAATGGGCAGAGCAAAATGACGTGGACCCTGGAGGTAACATCAAAATCCACGGCATCAAAAATGGAGAGCGTCGTTCACCGAGTTTTATTCAAAGCTTTGATTGGACGGATGGTTGTATTGCATTAACCAATCAAGATATGGATGAGTTCATCCAACTCGTAAAAATGGGCACCCCTATCCATATTGAATGGTAGTTGATAGCTGCCCATACTCGCTTTTGTTTGTTATCGAATTTTGAGATTTCTAACGGTTAATTTTTAACTCTCCGTTCTATTTTCCAGTGCTCGTATTATCAATTAATAGAGCTGAATTCATTAGGAAAATCAGTAAATACCGCGTCCACGTTTGAGAGAAATTTGAAGCTAGACGGATCGTTTACGGTGTAGCACCAGATTTGAACGTATGCTTCGTTGAGTGTATCGAGATCGCTCTGATCAACGTGCTTATAATTCATGTGACAGCTGAACGCTTTGACCTCATCAATCAGCATCAAGTCAGCTTGAGTCAGTTGCTCTGTGATCACTCCAACTCGGTATCTCGGTAAGTGACGAGCTATCTCCGTTATAACTTGGTGGCTGAAGCTAGATAGCAAGACCTTATCGGTGTCTAGGTTTGAGCGAATTAACTCATCGTGCAATAGATCAACTACATGAGGCGCCTGGTGTCGGCTGTCGACTTTAATTTCTAGATTGACGCTAAGACTATGTTGCTCAACAAGTGCGAGTAACTCTTCCAATGTCAGTATTTTTTCTCCCGCGAACTGTTCAGATTTCCAACTGCCAAAATCGAGTTGACGCAGTTCTGCAAGGGTGTGTTCATCAACACGACCTTTGCCATCGCTACAGCGATCCAGAGTGTGATCATGGCAAACCACAAGTTGATCATCCTGTGTTGGCTGGATATCTACTTCAATCCATTTCAAACCGAGCTTAGCAGCTTGCTCAATGCTTGCTTTGGTATTTTCTGGGTGAGTACCTGCTACCCCACGATGACCTACGATGATAGACGACATAATTAATCCTTCTTAAAGACACACCGCAAAAACGCATTAAATATCAGTGTACTCGATTACGCTAGAGCCGTCGTTAAGCTTGTCGCATCTTCGTGTGGCTCTTGTGATGTGAAGTTATTCGGGTGAATGCGTTTGCCATGACTGTCAAAAATGTGCAGGTTGGATTTATCAATACTCAACCCGAGCGGTACCGCTTGGCATAGGGTCATTTCGGGTGTTACTGCAATAAATGGTTGTTCGTTGACAAGGCCATGAACCAATTGATTTGGCCCTAAAGGCTCAACCACGCTGATGCGTAATTCAAGCGGCAGCGTGTTCATGACTAAGTCTGCGCAAACTTCAGAGTGCTCTGGGCGAATACCAAGCGTGATGGCTGTATTTTTTACGTGGGCGTACTCGGGTAAATACATCTGTTGATCGCCGACTTCAAGATAACCGTCGTCGATTGTGGCTGATAAAAAGTTCATCGCAGGGCTACCAATGAAGCTTGCCACAAAGGCACTAGCAGGCTGGTGGTAGACTTCTCTTGGCGTACCGACTTGTTCAATCTGACCTTTGTTGAGAACCACTATTCTATCTGCCAAAGTCATTGCTTCAACTTGGTCATGAGTCACGTAAACACTGGTGACACCGAGTTCGCGCTGTAGCTTTTTAATTTCTAACCTCATGTGTGCACGCAGCGATGCATCTAGGTTAGACAGAGGCTCATCAAATAAGAACAGTTGTGGGTCGCGGACGATCGCTCGTCCCATTGCAACACGTTGGCGTTGACCTCCGGATAGCTTGGCGGGTTTACGGTTTAGGTATTCTTCGATTTTCAGCGTTTTGGCGACTTTCTCTATTTTATCTTCAATAAGGTGCTGACTGACACCTCGGTTCTTTAAGCCATAAGCGAGGTTCTTATACACCGTCATGTGTGGGTAGAGAGCATAGTTCTGAAAGACCATTGCGATATCACGTTGAGCTGGCTTTTCGTTATCAACACGGCGACCACCCAAGTGAATTTCACCACCAGAGATGCTTTCCAGGCCAGCAATAGAACGTAGGATAGAAGATTTTCCACAACCAGAAGGGCCAACCAATACAAGGAACTCACCCTTATCGATATCAAGCGACACATCTTTGACAGCGCGGTGACCATTTTCGTAGGTCTTTACCAAATTCTTAAGACCTAACATGACTGGTTGATTGTGCTTATGTCCTTTGCCCGCTTGATTATGAATTGACATCGAAGTGCCCTCCGTTTTTTGGTGAGATGTCTTGTACTCATCGAGTGATTGAATGCGATTGTCTTTGATCAGAATCTTTTTGTTATTATTTTTCACTTTCTACTAGCCCTTTTACAAACCAACGTTGAAATACAATCACCACTAAAACAGGTGGCAACATGGCTAAAATTACCATGGCGAAAACATAGTCGTAGCGCGGTAAACTGGTTTCATTGATGTTATTGAGTACTTGTTTAATACCCATCACGATGGTGTTGTAACCTTCATCTGTCGTCATCATGATCGGCCACAGGTACTGGTTCCAACCCACCACAAACATGATGATGAAGATCGCGGCGATCATGGTTTTAGACAGCGGCAGTAAGATATCGACAAAGAATCGAAATGGGCCTGCGTTATCTAACTGAGCGGCTTCGAGCAGTTCGTCGGGAATCGTTTTGAAGAACTGCCTGAAAAAGAATGTTGCAGTGGCAGAGGCAATCAAAGGCAGAATCAAACCGGTATAGCTATTGAGCAGCCCAAGCCCAGCGACAACCTCATAAGACGGGATAATACGAACCTCTAGTGGCAGTAGCAGGGTTACGAAGATCAACCAAAACCAAGCTGTCGCGTAGGGAAGCCGGAAGTAGACCAAAGCAAATGCCGCCATCATTGAAATGATGATTTTACCGATCGCAAAACCTAGCCCCATGATCATCGAGTTGGCGATCATTTTGCTGGCGGTGACTTCACCACTAAAGCCCATACTCTTGTTCCAAGCTTCGCTATAGATAGCCGCAAAGTTATCGCCTGGTAACCACTGCAAACCGTCGCTGACAATGGTGTTTGGGCTATGGGTCGAACTGGCGAATATCAGCCAGATTGGGACCAACATAAACAGCATGCCAGCAATTAAAATTAGGTGGTCAGTGATCTTATTACTTTTCATGAATAACTCCTGTCGCGTTAAAACTTAGCCGTAATGGGCTAGTAATGAACACGTTTTTCAACAACGCGAAACTGGATAAATGTGAGAATGAGTACCAGTAACAACAGCACCACAGATTGCGCAGAACTTCCGCCTAAATCAGCTCCAACAAAACCATCTCGATACACTTTGTACACTAGTGATGTTGTGGCACCGCCTGGGCCGCCATTGGTCATGGTGTCGATCACGCCAAAGGTTTCAAAGAAGGAGTAGGTAAGGTTGATGACCAACAGAAAGAAACCTGTAGGGGCCAGTAATGGGAAGGTAATGCTCCAGAAACGTTTCGAGTCGCTGACACAATCTAGCATTGCAGCTTCTTTTACCGCGTAAGAGATAGACTGAAGGCCTGCTAGAAAATAGATGAAATTTACTGAGACTTGTTTCCATACTGAAACCAAAACCAGAGCAAACGTGGCATCCACAGGATCGGTCTGGAAGCTGAAGTCCCAACCCACCACGGCAAATATTTCAGTGAACACGCCAATGTGTGGGTTAAACAAGAAAGCACCAATTACGCCTGCAATTGCAGGAGCAACCGCATAAACCCAAGTGAGCGTGACTTTGTAAGCGCCTTGTCCGTGAATGATGTTGTCGGCTTTCACGGCGAGCAGCAGCGCTAAGGCAAGCGATAAGAAAGAGACCACAATCGCGAACATTAAGGTGAAACCAATTGAGCTCAGATACTCACTCGATTCGAATAGCATTTGGTAGTTTTCGAACCACACGAAGATGGAGGAAGTGGCCCAAGGATCTTCCAACATAAATGAAAGGTAAACCGCCTTTGCAGCCGGGTAGATAAAGAAAACCGCGATGATGAGTATCTGAGGCGCCAAAAATAGGTAAGGCAGCGGAGAGTGAAAGAATTGCTGACGTCGTTCCACAGGGTAATCCCCAAAAATTAGTGACTGTTATCACTGTTAGTTACGGTGAGCACTAGCGCTATAGCAAAGGAATGCATCCAGTTGAGTTGTAGTTTTTGGAGCAAGAAATGGTGCTAGTGAAGAATCTCCTCACACCTTGCTATTACGTTTTTAATGACGCAGTGACAAGTGGTGAGGAGCAATGAACAGCTTTGGTTAGCTAAGCTTTTAGCTCAGTTATCTGCTTTGGTTAAAAAGCAGAATTAGTTCATCGTACGAGCGAAGCGTTTCAGTAACTTGCTGCTTTCATCTTCTACTTTGTCTAAGCTATTCTTGACGCTAGAGCGGTCGGCGAAGATGTTATCGAACTCGCGATGCATCACTTCACGAATCTGAGGGTAGTAACCTAAGCGATAGCCCTTAGTCCATTCACCCGACTTGAGGCTTAGCTGCTTAACACCTACTTCGGCGTCAGGTTGCTCGTTGTAGTAACCTGACTCTTTCGCCAAGTCATAAGCGGCTGTTGTGACAGGTACATAGCCAGTTGTTTTGTGCCAGTAAACTTGAGTTTCAGGCTTAGTGAGATAGTCAAAGAACGCCGCGACACCTTTGTCTTGTTGCGGTTTGTGACCATTGAGAGCAAACAGAGCAGCACCACCAATGAAGGTTAAGCCAGCATCCGGGTTGACCGATTTCCAGTATGGAAGGTATGTGGTGCCGAGTTCGAAAGGTACACGGTTACGCAAGCCGCCGAATGAGCCTGAAGAACCCATCCACATTGCCACTTCTTGGCGCTCGAAAGGGGTTTGGTTCGCATCCCAATCGCTACCGTAATATTTGTAGTAACCTAGATCTGACCACTCTTTCATCTTGCTAACGTGCATCATCATGTCTTTGGTGTTGAACATGATTTTAGTCGATAAGCCGTCATAGCCGTTGTTCTGGTCTGATACTGGTAGGTTATGGCGTGACTTAAAGTTTTCGAACATGATCCATGGTGTTAGAGATTGAGAAAAGGCAATATGACCTTCTGCTTTCAACTTCTTGGCCACCACTTCTAACTCTTCATATGTTTTGGGCGCATCGACACCGACTTCGGAAAGAAGATCTTTGTTGTAGTACAGAACCGGGGTCGAACTATTGAAAGGCATCCCGACCATTTTGCCTTCGTTATCAGCGTAGAAATTACGAACCCCCGCGAGGTAATCGTTCGAATCAAAGCTGTAGCCAGACTCAACCAGAATATCTTGTACGGGTTTCGCGACGCCTTTAGCGTTCATGATGGTTGCTGCACCCGCATCGAAAACTTGTAGAATATTTGGTGCTTCACCTGCT
Organism: Vibrio sp. ECSMB14106; assembly: GCF_000972265.1. Taxonomy (NCBI): domain Bacteria; kingdom Pseudomonadati; phylum Pseudomonadota; class Gammaproteobacteria; order Vibrionales; family Vibrionaceae; genus Vibrio; species Vibrio sp. ECSMB14106. Next base: position 14,227 of record NZ_LAUM01000037.1, read on the forward strand.
CGATATGCTGCAATGCCCGCTGTTAAGGTCTCAGTGTATGAACCCTTGTAGATTGGCGTGATCTCGTAATCGTCTTGTGATGCGTTAAAGTCTGTCGCAATTTTATTGACGGTTTCTCCAAGTTGGCCGCCCATCGCGTGCCACCAAGTGACTTGAGTCGTTGCGAAAGCTGGCATTGCTGCTGTTGCCGAAAGAACGCCTGCTAAAATTAGCTTATTCATCTTAGTTTCCTTTTGGATGAAATTCGTATGAGATTTTGATCTAGAGTGTTAACGAGACGGTAGGGGTATCGTTTGAAGTTATCTTGAACAGGGCATATTTCACTTACGTGGCTAAATCGTTTCAGTGGTATGAAAGATTCATTTCGATTTTATTTAAGAGGGAGGTTAATGATGGTTTGGATAGTGACTTCGTTCGTATCTCTATAAAGGTTTGCTCATTACTGAAAGCCTCTTGATGAGCAGGCTTTCAGTAAGATAGAGAGGTAAAATTTTAGTGCGCGATGTCGAGTTGGTTGTCTTTAACGCCGTTAATACGAAACCAACCTGCGATACTGAATCGCTCGGTATTTGTCGTTAGAACCTCGTGTGGAAACTGTTCGGATAAGAACACTAACAAACGACCGGATTTTGGTGGAATGGTTGTGATGTGATTGTTCTCTAGGTCGTAAATGATTAACTCACCTGCGTCTTCTTCTGTCCACTCATCATTCATATAGAACACAGTAGTCAGGCGGCGGTTTTCATTGCCCTTGAAACAGTCTAAGTGCTTCTGGTAGAAGTCGCCTTTTTCGTATTTAGCAAAGTGCGCTTCGTACTCGAACAGACCCAAAAAGAACGCTTGGTTTGCTGCTAAACGAATTCGTTCCATTTTGTCTAGGAACAGAGAGGCTGGCTCTCCTGTATCGCGGTTTACCCATTGAATCTTGTCACTACGAATAGTCGATTCTTGCGTTACGTCATCGTTACGGCCAATCTTAGCCTTTTTCCAGGCTTCTGGAATGCAATCCTTCAATGCCACCACTTCTTCGTGAGTTAAGAAGTCATCCCAAACAAAATAGCCATGGGTAGAAAGAGCATCGATTAGTTGATTCATGTATAGCACTCTGACAATAAATTAGAGGCGCATATATAGTCCTAATAACTCAGGTCAACAAATCACGTATTTTGTCGTCACGATTTATATCTTTATTTTACCAGCGGATATAGAAAGGAAAAATATTGGAGAAGTGAGTAGTGAGCCTATTTATCGGCTCACTACTGTTTGATTATCGCCCCGTTGATCCTGTGGCGAGGGCTTTGATCTTTACAACTTCGAATGGTCGGGTCCCTGTATCTGTACCGTTATTTAAAGCCGCAGTTCGATCAAGTTGATTGACCGTTATATAAATATAACCATCAGGGCCAAATGACATGCCATCCGGCCAAGTTTGGTTGTCTGATAGCGTGGCAATAATTCGGTATCCTTGTGGGGTGGACACACCGATTGCATTGTTTTCTATATCAGTAACATAAACGTTCTGAGCGCTGTCTACCGTAATGCCATCTGAATAAGATTTATCAGCATATTTTTCTATATTGCTTGCGACTGTCTGTCCGTTGTTGTCAAAGTGATTCGCTTTTACTCTATAAACGGTGCGACCATTGACGGCCCCGAAATAAACCCATTCGTAAGATGGATCAATGGTGATTGGGTTTAAAGCAAAACCGGTTTTACTGTCGGCTTTCATCGACGGGTGATTTTCAGCCACACGTACTGCTTCCCCTGTCTTGAGATCTACGGTTACAAAGGCTGGAATTGCTTCACTTTTCAGGTCATTTTGAGTCATATCGGCGATTATTATACGCTGCCTTTTTTGGTCTAGCGCAAAGTCTTGGAGGAAGCTTGTCGGTTTCAAAACGGAAGCCGGTATTTTTATCGTTTTGACCAGCGTCTCTTTATGAGTATCCCAACCAGTAATGGTATGGGTTGCTAGATCTAGGATCCACGCGACTCCGTTATCATCCGTACGAATGGCAATGACGGCTTTAAATAGGGAATCATCACCTTGTGCATACTTCATCGTTGGATATGGCGTTTGATTTCCAGCCACGCTTAACTCGATGACTTTGGTTGTTGGGTTGTCAAGCGGATGAACACTTAATAACAAACGTCCATCCGGTGTGACGGAAGGGTTGCCCGGACGTTCAGTCATTGTAGCAACAACGGTAGCTTGTTCTGGAGTAAGTTCAGTTTCTGCATACGCATAAGTGGATAGAATAGCGCTCGCGAGAACGGTATTGATTACTGTTTTCTTCATTGTTTTCCCCTTAGTAATTGATGTAAATGTTACTGGAAGGTTGTCAATTTTCAACAGTGCTATATTTGTTATACTTTCAAATATTGTTTGATAATAGATTGAAACGTATTGTTATAGATAGCTAATAACGGCGATATTACTAAAATATAAATGCTCTTAAGTGTTAAGAATCAACTGCATGTAAAGGGTGTTATTACACATACCTATTGATGAGGTATTCGGCTAAGGTTTTTATTATCAGTAGGCAATGATTCAAAAAATTACATTTCAGTCATATTTACTATATTCTGATAAGTACAATTGTTTCAAAATTGTTAAGTTTAACCCGTCGGCAGGGACAGCGAATAGGAATACAATTTGCAGCTTCATACAATCAAAGGTTATATCCAAGACATGTATCTCGTAGAGTACCCAGACAGGCTGCTGTTACTTGATGGCGCGTGCCGAGCGGATATTCCCCATCTTAAAGCTTTCATTGAAGATGAGCTTGGTCGTGAATTTAACGACCTGCATACAGTGGTCGTGACACACATGCATCCAGATCACGCGGGTGCAGCACATAAGCTTAGAAAGCTGACCAACTGTAATTTGGTGGCAGCGAACCGAGATAGGGATTGGTATCAAGGAGTCGATGGTATATTGATGCACCTAACCGATCTTGCCCTTGCAAGGTGGATGGCAAATAGGCTTGGTAAGCCTAGAGCAAATCTGTGGTATTCAAGGAAGCTCAAACCTGACTACAAACTCTCGGACGGTGATACGATTCCAGGCTTTGATGATTGGCTTGTATTGGAAACGCCAGGGCATACCGACAGAGACCTGTCCGTTTATTGTCCTTCGCATAGCGTCGCTTATGTGGCTGATTTAATGGTGGAAGTTAAAAAGAAACTGATTCCGCCGTTTCCCATCTTTCATCCGAATCAATATCGAGAGTCGGTATCTCGCATTTATGACATGCAGGTTGATACTTTGCTGGTGGCGCATGGAGGGCAGGTGGATTTTAGTCAGACAGCTTTTGAACATTTGCTAATGAGTGCTCCAAGAAAACCTGTGACTCATTGGCGTGTAACGAAAATTAAAATGAAGAATTTACTGTTATCTATTTGGCGATTTGGTTTTCAGTATCATGGTAAGTCTTAGAAATAAGTGGAAAACCGCAACACCGAAAGTACTGACTGTAGAAAGGTAGGACATAAATAGGTAAACAAAAATGCCCGTTACGAGACGGGCCTTATTTTGTTATAACCTGTGATTAGGTTACGATGATTTGGATTAGCGAGTCAGTAGGAATTCACCTGCTGGATCTACAATCACTTTGTCGCTCATTCCTTGACGACCAAGAAGCATCATGTAGGTCATGTCTTGACGGTTGCTCAGCGTGATATCGATAAGCCATTGTTGATCACCTATTTTAAGCATAGTTTCAATGACACAGCGAGTTTCTACTTCACCGTTTGATGACTTGATTCGCTTACTTGCTTTTAATTTAGTTTTGCAGCGAACTATTTCTTCAAGGTGATAGATGTCTGGGTGTAAATCAAATTCAACGTAGCTTTCACCGTCAGTTTCACTGCAGAGCAGGTTATCCACATGTAGCGAAGAGGTTTTAGCCCCTGTATCTACACGCGTATGTAATCCAGTTATCCCTAACTCCGGTAAGCAAATTGCTTCAGTATTCCCTATGATCATTTTCTGATTCATGTTTTTTCCAATCATTGGTTTACGGCTCATTTAGTTATTATCGCGGTTAAAGCGATTTTTTAATAGTTTACCTTTCAATTAGCCTTTGCCGCGAGTGCGGTTTGCATTGGGCTTAGCATTTTTTTCGACAAAGTCGAAAATCATGTCAGCAACATCTTTTCCAGTCGCTTTCTCAATACCTTCTAAACCTGGGGAGGAGTTAACTTCCATTACTACAGGGCCATTTTTAGATTGTAGAATATCGACACCACATAGGTTTAACCCCATGATTTTAGCTGCATTAATTGCTGTAGCACGCTCTTCTTTGGTGAGTTTTACCAGTTGAGCCGTACCACCACGGTGCAGGTTAGAGCGGAATTCCCCCTTACCAGCTTGACGTTTCATTGCTGCAATTACTTTGTTACCAACAACAAAACAACGGATGTCTGCGCCGTTTGCTTCTTCTATGAACTCTTGAACCAAGATGTTCGCTTTTAAGCCCATGAATGCTTCGATGACGCTTTCAGCTGCTTTGTTTGTTTCGGCTAGAACCACGCCGATACCTTGAGTTCCTTCAAGAAGCTTGATAACAAGTGGCGCGCCACCTACGTTTTTGATCAAGTCTTGAATCTTGTCTGGGCGACTCGCGAACCCTGTTTTTGGTAAGCCAATGCCTTTACGAGACAGCAGTTGCAGTGAGCGTAGTTTGTCGCGAGAACGGCTAATAGCGACTGACTCATTGATACAAAAAGTGCCCATCATTTCGAATTGGCGCACAACAGCAGTGCCGTAAAAGGTAATGGAAGCGCCAATACGTGGAATAACAGCATCATATTGAGGTAGCTCTTCACCCATGTAGCGAATCTTCGGATTGTTACTCGCGATATCTATATCACAGTGCAGCGTGTCGATAACATCAACATGGTGACCACGAGCTTCTCCTGCCGCTTTTAAGCGAGAAGTAGAGTATAGGTTTTCATTGCGAGAAAGAATTGCGATACGCATGGCGTTTCCTTAGTTAATACCTGATTGGTAACTGCAAATAAATGAGTTGTTCTCTGAGCTTTCAGTTTTTCTGAGGCTCCTTGCTTTGGAGCGAACCTTAAGGCTTTTCGTTTAACTAAGAAAATGAATTAAATTTGTCGAGTCGACAACGTAAGTTTATCGAGCGAATGAGTTACTGGTACGGTGGGGTTGAAAAGGTATTTGGAAGGAAAAAGCGAGTTGAGACCTAACTCATGTTGGGGGTGGAGCATATTAAGTGGTACTCAACTCGCGTAAACTCGGTGCTAAATGTGTACTAATAACGCCAGTTACATAGCTCTATAAGTGTTCTCAGTGCTTCTCTCTCGAGCTTGCTAGACGTATTTTTTAGCTTATTAAGATAGTATTTTCTCATGGGGATTACTTCTCTTGTATTAGGCTTTGGCGGTAATGCGGGGTTCCTTGCTGACTCATTAAGTATGGTTATTTAATAGGAACTAATAAACAGATAGACTTTTAACAATCTGTTCCTGTTTTGTTCCTTTATCACTACTTTTGGTCTGATGTGTTTTATAATGGGCTTAATCAGGAAGGGTTGTTTATAAAAAGGTTCATTATTTGTCTGATCTAAACATGATGCGCTACTACACAAGGTTGAATTCGTTCGAGCCTAATATCTCACATTCGGTGACTTTAACTGAGGTTGCAGACAAATTGTTTACTAGTTTGCGCCATGCTCGAACCTTGCTAGGTAAAATGCATCACGCTGAATGGGTGGTGTGGGAGCCAAAAGTCGGCAGGAATCAACGATCTAACCTGACCTTGTGTTTTAGCAATCAAGAGTTGACTCAACATGTTGCCAGTAAACTGATAGAGCAAGGCAAATACGAAAAAGCACTTTCTATTTTGGAAAATGACCGTGCAATATTTGGGTCTCTACTCCAAAAAACATCTGGTGCAACGATTCGTGAAGGGCTACTGCATGTTCAATTGACTTACAAACGTAAGTTTGAGGATTTGTTCCCACATCATATTCATCGCAGTAGTGAACGATTTTTGATCAGGCAAGTATTTAGCTGCCTCGTCACTTGTAATGGCAAAGGCGAGTTAAAGCCTGAGTTGGCTCATCATTGGGTGTATGATTCTGAAAAATTAACTTGGACCTTTTATTTACGTCCTGGCCTTAGCTTTCACGATGGACACCCAGTCGATGCGAAGCAACTTGTATCTTTGTTTTCTGCCCTACAAACCTTACCTTTTTATCAGACAGAGTTAGCTCATGTTGCTTCTGTATACAGCGATCAACCATTGAGAATCAGCTTTCAGTTAACTAAAGCAGACACTGGGTTTGCAGGTTTGCTTGCTGGCGTTAAGTATTCGATTCAACCAGCAGCTCAAGTCGCCCGTAAACCGACGCCATTAGGGTCTATGTCTCATGCTGTGATTGGAACTGGCCCTTTCAAAGTGGTGGAAAGTAATAACGAGCGCCTAAAACTAGCTGCATTCGAACATTACTATGGCTGCCGATCGTTAACCGATGAGGTCACCATTTGGCAATTTGAAGAATCGATGACGGGGAGCGCACGCTTTGATGATAGCCAAATGCAGGTTTCGCCTTATCAAGACTCGTCCTGTTTTCATCAATTGGGGAAAAGCGATACGGAATTGGTGTCTGCAGAGAGTGACGGCCTTCGTAGCCGAGTCGAGGACGGGTGTTTATTTATCCTATTTAATCAGAACTCAGCAGTTAAGCCACTAAATAATGAGCAGCGTAAGTACCTCTCAGGGATCGCAAACCCACAAGCTATTTTGTCTCAATTAGAACAGAATCAAGGGTTGTTTAGTGTATCTTTGGCTCAAAATATACTGCCAAGTTGGCAAAGGTTATATCGAACGCCTTCAAAGGAAGCTCAACTTCCTCAAAAGATGACTATCGCGGTTTACGACTACTATGCGCTATACCGATGTGCTATTTGCGTATCAGACATACTAAAAAGATACGGCGTTGATGTTGAGGTGAATACCTACAGTTTTAGAGAATTGGCGCAGCTGTCTCAGAGTGGCGAGCTAAAGGAGGATTTGGTGTTGTGTAATCTGAACTTAGATGACAACACACCTTCCTCTTTGTTCTCGTGGTTGATGAATGATCCCGTGTTGCATTCCGCACTAGGGGGGATGAACAGCAACTGGCTGAAACAGCGTTTGGATCATCACAAAGCCTCCGTTGAACTGCCTGACTACTTAGCAGAGTTGGAACCTATCGCGTCCACGTTGATTTCTGATTATTGGTTGGTGCCAATGTTTCATCACTTGCAAACTGTGCGTTTCCAAGGGATTTTGAAAAATGTCGCTATCACTAACTGGGGATGGCCAGAATTCAAAAACGTATGGTCAGCCGATTAGTGGTAGGTGCTGATGGCAACATTTGAATTGATAACTGAACTAGATAAGTGGTGGCTTTAGAACGTGAGTATTTAAAAATTAGCGCTTGAATACTTACTATTGTTTCGTTGTCTAGCGCTCTAGGCTATCTTACAACCTTCGATACTGGCGAATACTAATGATGCTTAAGCGTAAGCGTTAAAGTTCACTGCATGATCTGTTTTTGAGGCTGTTTACGGATCAGTCACCGCTTTTTATTATGTGATGTTCAATAATGTGCTTATTACTTTACATTAAATTAGACATTTAGACGTCTAGACGTTGACAAGATCTAAGTGTGACATTAGTCTGCTCCTCTTCTTGTTTTATTGCGTTGATGTTCCATGTCCAATTCAAAAAATTCTAATGCTGTAATTGCACCTTCTGCAGTTGCGCTTATCCCTCTGATTGTGTTCCTAGCGCTGTTTATTGGCGTAGGTACGTACTTGTCACTGCAAGGCGTCGATTTTGCTTTCTATCAGCTTCCAGCTCCGATTGCGGCTTTGCCTGCTGTGATGCTGGCGTTGTTGTTAAGCAAGGATAAATTGAACCGTGCTATCGAACAATTCTTAGGTGGAGTAGGTCACAAAGACATTATCGCAATGTGCATGATCTACCTATTGGCGGGGGCTTTTGCGGCCGTGGCTAAAGCCTCTGGTGGCGTCGATGCGACGGTAAACCTTGGTCTATCGGCTATTCCTACGAGCATGATTCTGCCTGGTATCTTCCTGATTTCAGCTTTCATCGCGACAGCAATGGGTACTTCAATGGGGACCATTGCTGCCGTTGCACCAGTGGCGTTAGGCATTGCAGATTCAGCAGGCATGAGCATTCCACTGACTGCCGGCGTTGTTTTGAGTGGTGCTATGTTTGGTGACAACCTGTCTATCATCTCTGATACCACAATTGCCGCGACACGTTCGCAAGGTTGTGAGATGAGAGATAAGTTTAAAGAGAATATCCGTATTGCACTGCCTGCTGCTCTTATCGCGATTGTTATCTTTGCTTTCAATAGCACGGCAACTCAGGTTCCTGAAACAGGTCCAATCGAGTGGCTGAAAGTGTTGCCTTACATCACTATCTTAATTCTTGCGGTATCGGGCATGAATGTTTTTGTCGTGCTAACGATTGGTATCTTACTGGCGGGTGGCGTGAGCCTAGGTTCTGTTGAGAACTACGGTATGACGGATTACGCTCAAGATATCTATGCAGGCTTCGGCAATATGCAGGAGATCTTCTTACTGTCGATGCTGATTGGTGGTTTGAGTGAGCTAATGCGTCGCCAAGGTGGGTTGGCGTTCCTGACTAACTTAGTCAGTGGTGTGATTCGTGCGTTTGGTTCTTCACACTCTAAGCAAGCGAATGGCCGTGCAAGTGAGTTAGGTATTGCTGGTTTGGTATCTATGGTGAACCTATGTACTGCAAACAACACGGTAGCGATCATTGTTTCTGGTAGCGTCGCCCGCCAATTGGCAGAGGAGAACAATGTATCTCCGCGTCGCTCTGCAAGCTTGTTGGATATCTTCTCCTGTGTGATTCAAGGTGTGTTGCCTTATGGTGCACAAGTGCTGTTGCTCGGTTCGGTGTTTAACTTATCGCCTTTAGATATTATTACGCACTCATACTACTGTTTTGCACTTGCAATCGTGGCTGTGGTTACTGTGTTTATTAAACACTCGGCTCGCCAAGTTGCTCAAGCATAGTCATTATTGATTTCGTTAAAAGGCTCCGCAAGAGCCTTTTTGTCGATATATTATGTTTGTTGCCTGTCCGTACTGAAATCTTAATGAGAACTAATTGCAATAATACTTTACTTTATTTATGGTAGCGGGCTGATGTAGTTACGGATAGCCGGATAAAATGAACGACCCTATTTTCTTTGAACATCTTTTTGAACACGCCAAACAGGTGACTCCCTATTTAGATGGTCAAATCACTCCTCTGTCTGACGCTAACCTCGCTGATAAGCTTATCCATAAAGAGATACCTAGCTCAGATACTCTGCGCGAGCTTTATGAAAACCTTAAGAATGAACACCCAGAAGCAGGGGCTGCATACTGGTTGACTCGAACCTGGACACTGCTTTGCTGGCAGCCTATTTACGTTGCATTTATCTCTATTTACTCTTGCCGCGGTTTACCTGAATTATCCTCAATGGCTCAGCAGGTACACCCTAATTTTATTGGTGGCTATCAATTCCCTTCAACCGCTTATGTCACGGGTTCAGAGGATGAGTTGGTTACACGTGCAGGCCAAGAGCTAGTGTCATTATTTGATTATTTTCGTGAGGAAATGAGTGAGTGGACGCGGATTCGCCCTGGATTCACCAATCATCTGTTTGCTGATGGGATTCTTGGGTGTTTGGTGAAACTGAGTCAGTACGCTCCTGAACTGCCTGAGGCGTACTTACTTGAACAGGCTCGTTTGTGGCTAAATGCCTGTGCTTTGCCAGAAAAACTTATCCATTCGATTCGTTATCATGAACATGAGAAAAAGCTTGTTTTGGTTCGAACCAGTTGCTGCTTAGTTTACAAATGCCAAGGGCGTAAATTGTGTCGCGATTGTCCAAGGCATCCGGACAATAAACGCTAAGGTGATTCTACCGCCTCAGTGTTACGGTACCTCGATACAGAGTAAGCGATAATGAGTATCGTGGCCGAAAACAATATGCACAAATAGATCGGATAAGTGGGTGAAAGGGTTGCCATGAAGGCAAGTAATGATGCCACTCCATAGCCTATCGTGTGTGCCATTGAGAGGTAACCTGCAACCGCACCGGGAGCTTCATTTTGTTGTTCTGTTGCGGCAGAGGTATAAGCCGGAACCAATAAAGCGGCCCCGCTCGCGACTACTGCCATTGCAATGCAAAGTACCCAAATATTCGTCACGAGAAATAGAGTAAACCCCATCACCATAGCAAACGCGCCAAGTTGATACATGATACGTGGTATGAGTTTTTTCTTTTTGATTACCAATAGTTGAGTACCGAACGTGCACGCAGCACTGATGGTCAGCAATGCTCCTATGCCGTCACTGATCTGGCTGGTGGACCAATCGGTTATTGAAGAAAGTAAAGGCGAGAAGCTATATTGAAGTAAAGCAATGGCAGCACACAAGAATAATCCACTCATTAGGTATGGATATAGCCTTGGATTGGGTAACCAGGGCTGTGGGCTTTTGTTGTTGGTTTCCTGTTGAGGTTGGTTTGGAATCGGAAGATTTATAGCTCCCATCAGAGCGATACAAGGAAGCGTAACCATGATCATCAATGGCGCAAAAGGGGATAACTTTAATGCCAATATTGAGATAAGTGGTCCGACTAAGCGGCCTGAGCTTAACCCTATGCTGACTGATGTGATGGCTTGAAGTCGATTTTCCTTGCCGCATAAGATAATAGCCCAATGTTGGCTTGCCGGCACCATTCCTGAAACAGTGCAGCCGTATATAATGCGAGCCACTAGTAGCCCAGTGAAATAGAACGGTATGTAAGAATCCTCACCTTTACTCAAAATCGCAAATAAAGCCAGAAATGAGAAGCTAATTGCCATGCCAATCAGAGCCTGAATAACTACTTTTTTAGGCCCGTGTTTATCACTGTACCTCCCCCAGAAAGGAGCGGATGGCAAAAATAGAAAGCTACCAGTGGCTATCAAAATAGACCATGCTGACAGCCCAAATGCGGATTGTTCTACCAAGAAGGGTAGCGAGACCAACAATCCATTTTGCCCAATGCCCATGAGAGCTGCGGCCAAACTTATAGTGGCTAATTGAACGCGTTTACTATTTGTTCCTGACATATCTTGAGGTACTTGTGGCGATGGTGAGGACGACAATGAATAGTATTGTTAATGATAAAACTGTTCATTGTGATAATAATTATCATTGTTATTTTGTTGTGATAAGATTAACGGCTTGTAGCTAATAACACAACTGCGTATTTAATTATGTACCGACTTGTCGATGCGTCGTTTGAAATCGACGGCAACCCTATTCTTTCCGCCACGAGCTTAACTTTTGAACCCGGTCAAATCACTACGCTGCTAGGGCACAATGGCTGTGGTAAGTCGACGCTGATGAAATTGTTGAGCCGCCAAAATGCTCCTACTCAAGGACAAGTTCTCTTGAGAGGTACACCAGTCTCTCAGTTCAATCATCTTGAATTTGCTCATCAAGTGGCTTACTTGCCTCAACATCCACCAATTACTGACGGCGTCACTGTTCGAGAATTAGTTTGTTTTGGCCGTTACCCGTGGAAAGGCGCCTTTGGTCGCTACAGCAAAAAAGACTATGCGATTGTGGATGATGCTATTGATAGAGTTGGATTAAATGCCTTCCGAGATCGATTTGTGGCGACTTTATCTGGTGGTGAAAGACAACGCGCTTGGATAGCGATGCTATTGGCTCAACAAAGCCAATGTATTTTGCTCGATGAGCCGACGTCTGCACTAGATATTGCCCACCAACATGAGTTGCTATCTCTTATCCGCGATCTCAACCGTACTATTGGCCTGACGGTTATCATGGTTTTACACGACGTCAACATGGCGGCTAAATTCAGTGACCACCTGATAGCGCTTTCTTCCGGTAAGGTTATAGCCTCAGGGGTTCCTCAAGAATTTATGACCCGCGAGACGTTAATGCAGATCTATGGAATTGATCTCGCCTTATTCCAGCACCCAGAAACGGGTCAACAAATCAGTTATATCCCTTAATTAAAATCAATAGGATTCAGTTGTGAAACAGTTTGTGATGATGTTTTCTATGTTTCTAGCGTTTGCGACTAACGCTATGGACCTTAAACATGAAATGGGTGTTGCCTCTTTTGATTCCGTCCCTGAAAAAGTGGTCGCTTTAGATTGGGCATTAACAGAGACCGTCTTGAGTTTGGGGGTTGAACTTGAAGGCGTGGCGGATATTGATGGTTATAAGCAGTGGGTCGTGGAGCCAGTTCTGAACTCAAATGCCACCAACGTAGGTTCTCGGCGTGAGCCTAATTTAGAGCTGCTTACTACGTTAAAGCCCGATGTCATCTTGATCAGTAAACACATGGCGGCAGCTTACGAGCGGCTCAATCAAATTGCTCCTGTCGTGGTTTTCAGCGTTTATAGCGAAGATAAACAACCTCTTGAGTCGGCGGAATCCGTGACGGTGTCTTTAGGTAAGTTGTTCGGCAAAGAGCGACAAGCAGAGTATGTGATTCAACAGACTAAACGTGTATTGGCAGAGAACGGAGCGAAAGTAAGAGCCGCGAACAAGGGAAGTAAGCCTTTTATTTTTGCTCGATTTATTAACGACAAAACCCTGCGGGTTCATGGACAGGGTTCGCTTGCACAATCAACGCTTGATGCTATGGGGTTGCGTAATGACTGGCAAGCGCAAACGAATCTTTGGGGGTTCTCTACGGTAGGAACTGAGAAGTTAGCAGAGCACCAGCATACCAATGTCATGTTGCTTGGACCTCTTAAGGAACAAGAATTAATACAGCTCTCTCGCTCACCCCTTTGGCAAGTCATGGAGTTCACTCGCACCGACTCTGTTCATGAACTCCCTGCGATTTGGACGTTCGGCGGGCTTATTGCTGCGCAACGTTTTAGTTTCCATATTAGCGATAGCATGAATAAACAATGACAAATACCGCCATTAAGCTTCCTAATCGGTCTGTGGAGCGCGTTAATTGGAAAATGACGATATTGCTCCTTTCGGTAATCATAGTGATCGGTATGTTACTGCAAGTGACTGCACCATACTCTAAAGGTGTTGAACTGATTTGGGATACGTTATTCCACTTTGATGCGTCGAATTATCAGCACTTGATTACCCGGCTAACTTACCTGCCTAGACTAGTGGTCGCATTAGCATGTGGTTTTGGTCTTGCTGTTGCGGGCTCTGTGATGCAGTTTGTGCTGCGAAACCCTATCGCATCACCCACTACATTAGGGGTTGCGGCGGGAGCAGAATTAGGCATGGTTCTCGGAATACTGTTTCTGCCTGTTGGCTTAGCCATACCAGCATTTATTCCTGCCTTTATTGGTGGCTGTTTAGCGACGGCGCTGGTTTTTTCTCTTAGTGCTGCCAGAGGTTTCTCACCTTTACACTTAGTGCTGGCAGGTATGGTGGTTAGCTTGTTCTTGGGATCAGTGAATACCATGCTACTGATGCTAAACGAACAAAGACTTACCAGTATTTTTGTGTGGGGTTCAGGTGTACTTAATCAAAATGATTGGTCGAGTGCTCAGACACTGATTCCTTTGATTTCCTTCCCAACCTTTTTGTTACTACTTCTTCATCGACCACTGTCTGCGCTGCAGTTTGGCGATAATGTTGCGACCTCGCTTGGCATTAACATTAAACACGTCAAGCTGTTGTGTTTGTCTTTGGCTATTTTTATCACCGCTGCGGTAGTCAGTGAAGTAGGGCTCATTGGGTTTGTTGGTATCGTTGCTCCCGCCATAGCGAGGATGCTTGGTGCGAGATCGTTAAGGCATCAGATTGTGGTGAGTGGGTGGGTCGGTAGCCTAATGCTATTGATTGTTGATTTAGTTATTCAGCCTTTTTCAGGCGTTGGGGGAGAGCTGCTTCCTACCGGTGCCATGACAGCATTGATTGGGGCGCCATTTTTGCTTTGGTTACTACAAAGGGCCAAGTTACCTTCAGAATTAAAAGCGCGTAGTGAGCAGGCGGAACGCTATAAGCACGTAAATACGAAAAAGATCATTGTGATCATGTTTGGCGTGTTGTTAATCGCTGCTTTACTCGCTGTTGTTGTTGGGCGAGATCAGTTTGGTTGGACATTGAGTTTCAATCAATCCTTATTGCGACTGCGTGCGCCACGGGTATTGGTTGCGTTAATTGCAGGGATAGGACTCGCCGTTGCGGGCACTATTATTCAACGAATTTCAAACAATCCAATGGCAAGTCCCGAAGTATTGGGGATCAGCTCTGGTGCGGCTCTTGCTTTAGTACTCGGGACTTTAACGGGGGTAGCGATTGAACGAGAGCAACAAATGGCTCTTGGGACTCTAGGTGCTGTATCGGTGACAGTATTAGTGTGGTTGGTGGGACGAAAACACAACTTTGCTCCCGCGCAAACTTTACTCACTGGCATTGCATTGAGCGCAGGGCTTGATGCCTTGCTACGTATTGCAATGAGTTCCGGGAATGAAAATGCAACGGCACTCCTTACGTGGCTATCGGGTTCAACTTATCTGGTGGCTACTCAAGATATCGTCTTACTATTGAGTGGCGTTGGTTTAGTCGGAGCTTTTGCATTAGCACTCAATCGTTGGATAGAGATCATCAGTTTAGGGGAGGTAACGGCTAATAGCATTGGTGTGAGCGCCACCACGGTACGTTTAGTCTTACTTCTTTTGGTCGCGGCTTTAACGACGTTGTGTACCATCGTAATAGGGCCATTGAGCTTTATTGGCCTACTTGCACCGCATATGGCTCGCTCTCTGCACCAATATCGTGCCGTACCACAAATGTTGACCGCTGCATTATTGGGGGCAATTGTTATGGTCATTGCCGATTGGTTAGGTCGAACTTTGTGGTTCCCTTGGCAATTCCCTGCTGGTTTATTGGCTTCATTAATAGGTGGAGGTTACTTCCTGTATTTAATGAGACGTTAATAAGAGAACCCTTCAGTTTTAACAGGAATTAATACGATATTTGCAGTCGATCTGTACGTCGTTATAGAGGCCAGAGTACTGAAAATTCGAGTGCTCTGGCCTTTTTATTTGTCGGTATGTTATTGATAGAATTAATATTTGTAGGTTTGTTATTTATTTTTGTTAATTATTAAAAAATTGGTTGATTATACAAATGATAATAATTAGCATTCTCTATATTGGTTTGGTAATAATAGTTCGAGAAATAATATGAATCGTAAAAACGATCGGCTCAATCTCGAGAGTTCAAACAAACAGGTCCGAGGTAATGACCCGTCCATTGCTTGTTTTCTCAACTCTCTCGCCCGCGAAAGTCAGTTCATTCAAATTCAACGTTCTGAAGGCCGGTACATTTTCCAGCTGTCCTTATCAGAAAATAGAGTGATTCAAATCCCTCTAAGCTATCACTCTGAACTTGGCAGTCATGAATATGACCTACCTGCATTGCTCCTTACAGAAGACTCGTATCACGCTTTATCTCTTGAAGACCTGATCGACCGAGCCCTTCCACATTGTCCGAATTGAGCTCTATTAAATAGTGCATTTGATACGTAATGGCTTTGTTGTTTTGGACAATTGGTATTGTCTTGTCTGCTTAAGCCATGATTTAAGAATTTAAGCCATGTGTGAACCTCTTGATGGGTGATGATGACATTGGTTTATTTAGCAAAGTAATAATGAAGGACATCACATAAGCCTTGATGGTTTTTGGAGCCTTCTCTCCATAAAAATAGAGAATAAAATGAACGTTAAAAAAGGAAGTTTTCCACTATCGACTGTTGCTTTAGCGGTTGCCGCTGCAAGCACAATATTCCCAGCCCAAGCTCAACAAACAACAACTGAAGAAAAAATGGTCGTTGTTTCAAGTCGCACTCCTAAAGCGATCAGTGATATACCAGGCACTGTTTGGTATATCGATTCGGCGCAAATTGAGCAGGAGTTTCGTGGTGGTAAGTCACTTGGCGAGATTCTCTCGGCAACTATCCCGTCGTTAGACGTTAGCAGTGGTGCTCGTACTAACTATGGTCAGAACTTACGTGGACGTAAGATGCTCGTGATGATTGATGGTGTATCTTTACAATCTTCACGTCCAATCAGTCGTCACTTAGATTCGATCGACCCGTTTAACATTGATCGTATTGAAGTGTTGTCGGGTGCCACTTCGATCTATGGTGCGGGTGCGTCTGGTGGTGTAATCAACATCATCACCAAAAAAGCGGACGGTGAAGCGCTAGAGTTTGAATCGTATGTGGGAGGTTCATCAGGCTTTAATTCAGGTGAAGACTTTGATTACAAAGTGGGTCAATCAATTTCTGGTGGTAACGATAAGGTTACTGCTCGTGCATCTGTGGTTTATACCGAAACCCAGGGTTTCTTTGATGCTGACGGCGACATCGTAACGCCTGATATTTCTCAGGGTTCGTTACAGTTTAACCAAACGGTTGATTTTTTGACGACAGTTGGTGTGAATATCTCTGAGACGAAGAAGCTGAACTTGTTAGCTCAATACTACGACAGCCAACAAGATTCACCTTATGGACTTTACATCGTTAACAATAAATTTGTGGATGTGAGAAAAGGTTTTTATTCTGACCGTGAACATGGCACCGAGCGTATGATGTTAAGTGCGTCTTACGTTGATGACCAGTTCTTAGGGCATCAACTTATTGCTGAAGCGTCTTACCGTAAAGAAGATCAGACCTACACGCCTTATTATCAATCTTCAGGTCAACAAATAACGGATGTTTTCTCTTTAAAAACAGCCTTAGCGAAGAGTTTTAACAAGTTTAACATCGTTTATGGTATTGATGCTTATCAAGATACCTTAGAGAGCAACCAAGCACTTTATGATCCAACGATAGCCAATAATTCTGGTAATCTAGTTAACCAAACTTACGCTGAAATAGGTCGTTATCCTGGCGTTGAGGTTGGTTCTGTAGCGGGCTTTGTGCAAGCCGGGTATTCGATTACTGATGCTTGGAGTGTCGAAGGTGGTTTCCGTTATCAATATATGGTCAATAAGATTGACGATTTTGTTGGATATAAGCAACAGGGTCAGATAGCTAAAGGCAACGGAACATCAGCCGACTCAGTACCGGGTGGTGAAACGAATTACAGTGTTGGGTTGTTTAACTTGGGTACGATCTATCACCTCAATGATGAGTCTCAAATCTGGACTAACTTCTCTCAAGGTTTTGACCTTGCGGATCCTGCGAAATACTACGGCCAAGGTGACTACACGTTGGTTGGTGATAACTGGCAATTAAACGACAGTATTAATGTTAACAACTCAAAAATGTCGGGCATCAAAACCAATAGTGTTGAACTTGGTTATCGCTTAGATAACGGTGATTTGAATCTTCAAACTGCAGCGTATTACTCTCACTCGGATAAAGCGGTTAAATACAACAAGCAGACACTGCTTATTGAAGAGTTGGATGATAAAAAGCGTGTTTACGGTTTAGAAGCGATGGCGTCTTACTGGGTACATGACAACGTTCAACTGGGGGCTTCAGGTCACTACGTTGTTTCAGAAGTGAAAGGCGACGATGGTTGGAAAGATATGACTGCTGGAGAAGCGAGCACGTCAAAAGCAACAGCATGGGCTGGTTGGTATGATTCAGAGCTCGCGCTTAAACTTCAAAGCCAAACTATGTTTGATTACGAAGATGACTCTCAAAACAAACTGGATGGTTACACTGTGTTTGATCTTGTGGGCTCTTACCAATTACCTGTCGGTAGCTTAGGTTTTGGTATCCAAAACTTACTTAACGAAGACTACACAACGATCTGGGGTCAGCGCGCACAAATTGTATACTCGTCTCACTACGATGCTGCAGCTTACGATTACAAAGGCCGTGGTCGTACTTATACTTTGAATTACCAAGTTAAGTACTGATCTCTTTTCGGTAACTGATGTAGAGCTAAATATAGCTTAGCAAAGGCAAAGCCATTCATAGCGATATGAGTGGCTTTTTGTATGACTCTCAATATAGCCTTGCTGGATTACCTCTAACGAGAACGCTGTTACTTACCTCTCGGACGCTTTCTACCAAGCCATTGCGTTCTAAGCCGCGTCTTACGCTGCTGCATAGTTTACCAAAACGACGCAGTTCTTCGAAGTTTGGCCCTTGTCCGATTGAAATATTGTGTTCCCAATACATCAACTCACTGTCGACCATCTCCAATAATTTCTTAGAGCAACCGGAGCAATTTCCTTTTGGCCCACAAATGAACGTCTCCGACTCGTACAGAGGGAGCTCATTTTTCACTTCTTCAATGAGGTTCATCATTGCCGAGTTTAAGTCTGGCTTCTTGTTGGTGAGTGGTTTCAAGCTTAGTGCTTGAGGCGCGGTCACTGAAGGGGTTTGTGTGTTGGATTGTAAATTCAAAGCAGTTGATGACATACCAAAGGCCTCAAGGAAAGAAGAAGAGGAGCATCCTACTCTTCACGAAAAAGTGAACCTTGATGTAGTGCAATAAGCGTGGCGATATATCCGAAAGAGGTAGGAGAAATAAGGGCGTGAGAATGGTGGAGAGCGTGAGAAGGAGAGCCACAAACGGTGTGGCTCTCAATTAAAGCTTAGTATTAACGAGAACCCTTAGAACTCAGCGTCGAACTGGAACTCCATCCACTCTTTGGTGACCGGGTGATGCAGCGCTAACCTTTCAGCATGTAGGTGTAATCGGTCAGCTTTATTGCCATACAAGCCGTCACCAACGATAGGCATGTTAAGCCCTTCTTCGTGTGAACAGTGAACGCGTAATTGGTGTGTACGGCCAGTTTTCGGGTGCAGATAAACCTTGGTTGTGTCTTGGTTTCGCTCAATCACTTCCCATTTGGTTTCAGCTGGCTTGCCGTGTTCGAAGCAGACAATCTGACGAGGACGATCGTACAAATCGCCGCGCAATGGCAAGCGAACATAACCTTCATCTTCTGCCAGAACGCCTTCAATCATTGCTACATATCGCTTCTCGACTTCACGAGTAATGAACTGCTTCTGCAAGCTTTTGTTCGCACGTCGTGTGAGGGCAAATATCAGAATACCAGAGGTCGCCATGTCTAAACGGTGAATAACAAATGGCCCTTCAACATCGGGGTGCATTTCTTGAACACGAGTGTAGGCCGAATCTTTGATCGTTTTGCCCGGTACAGATAGAAAACCGGCTGGCTTGTGTACCACAACGATGTGCTCGTCTTGGAACAGAATATCCAGCTCTTTGCCTTCTGCTGGGTTTTCTAATAGTGGGTTTGGATCGACTTCTAGGCCTTTCATCATGTGGCCTAAAATTGGAACACATTTGCTTTGGCAAGAGGCGTAGTATTTTTTGTGTTTGCGGATTTCCGATTTTGGTGAGCGACCCCACCAGAATTCAGCCAGCGCCAGTGGCGTATAACCATTCAAGTATGCGTATTGCAGAAGCTTTGGCGCGGCACATTCGCCAGACCCGGCAGGTGGGATCTTATTCGGCGTGTTTTCAAAAATTTGGTTTAGATCTTCGACATTACCTTCCGCATTTTGGAAAGCGTATTGTGAAAATAACTTGTGTTGAAGCTGATGAGAAAGGTGTGCTCTTTGTTCTTTGAGCTCAGCTAGTTGAGTGGTGAACACATCAACTTTAGCCTGCAACACTTGCAGGGTTTGTTCCCAGTTGAGTTTTAGGTACTTCTGCTGGTTCTTGTCGGCAACACTGGCTTTGTTTAGCTCGTTATTTAGCTGTTCGAAAGCTTGATCATCAAGGTTTTCTTTACCTTGTTCGCGTTGTTCTTTACGCGTTTTTCGACCTTCAATAATCAATAGGCGCTGAGCTTCAATCTCTTGCTCAGCTTGCGCTTTTTGCTGCGCCAGTTGCTTGCACAATTCAAGGTATTCAGTATTTGCTTGCAGCGCTTTAAACTCAGCATTTACAGCCATCATATCGGCCGTATCTTGATGGAAAAAGCTGTCGCTGCTTAGCATGTCGAATACAGGTGGAACAAAGTGAGGCAGTAGGTTTTGGTCGGCGATTTTCCCAGAGAAAGCAGAGAAGTAACCCAATTCACCTTCAGGACTTTTCACCAGTAACACACCAAACATTTTGCCGCGACCATCGTCAGAATCTAGCCCGAAATCATGCTGCCAATCGGTTTGAGTTTCTAGATATTGTTGAAGTTGGTGAGAGGCGATTTCACACAGTGGGTGTGGTTCGTAATAGAATGGGAACGTGAAACGCTCAGGCAACGAATATGACTCGATCGGCTGTTGAAAGCGAGTGAAGCAATGCTCAGGGTTGTGGCTTTTTTCTGAGGCGTGCGTTGGTTTTGGTGAGTGCATATTGTCGTCTTAATACTTATATCGTCGTGTAATGGGTAGTGAGTCTACCGTGTATTACTAGAAAGCCTTCAACACGGTACAAGGCGGCGATTCTACTCTTTATCGAAAAGCGCCACAAATAAGAAATGGTTCAATTATTGGATACCACCGTTGTGATGCGTAACTCCAAGTTTTCGAGTGACGGTTTGAGCTTCATAAATGGATGAGTGACTTCTCGTTTTTTATTATAGAAGACAACTTAATAAACGAAGGGTGGTAGCCTTACCGATGTCTTGTGTAACTAAGGTAACGTTATGATCCCACTAAATACTTCCATCGTGGCAGGTGTCGCTCTTTCTGAAGTCAACGGCCAAACGAAAATGCTATTAATGAAGCGTGTGAAGGGCGGTTTTTGGTGCCATGTTGCTGGTTCAATCGAAGTGGGTGAGACTGGCTGTCAGGCCATTGTTCGTGAGTTTGAAGAAGAAACCAAAATCGCAGTGGAAGCTCTGTATAATGCGCAGTTCCTAGAACAGTTCTACGAGGCGGACGTGAATGTAATTCAGCTAATCCCTGCCTTTGCAGTGCTATGCCCGCCCAACCAAGCGATTGAACTGAATGACGAGCATACGGAGTACCGTTGGTGCAATTTAGAAGAGGCAAAAGCGTTAGCGCCATTCCCCAACCAACATGCTGTCTACGATCATATCTGGTCGTATTTTGTCGATAAGCCAGTCAACCCGCTTTACCGAGTGAAATTGAACTAATATTGGTTGTTTAAGATCTAGGGCTTACCAAGGTAAGGGGATAAAAAGGCGCTCACTTGTGTTTGGCATAACCCCACATCCACCTTCACGCCGTGCGATTCAAGGATCGCAACACCACGACCATTATTACGAGGGTCTGGGTCTAGCATCGCCACCACTACGTGTTTCACACCGGCTTTAACCAATGTATTGGCGCAAGCGGGAGTTCTGCCGACAAATGAACATGGCTCTAAAGTTACGTAAGCGGTAACGCCTTCCATTGCTCCATCATAGCTATTGAGCGCTTCAACCTCGGCGTGGTTGCCACCTACCTTCTGTGTATACCCAACAGACACCACCTTATCGTTCTTCACCAAAACGCAGCCTACTGGCGGGTTTGGTTGGCAATCAGGTAGGGCTTGGCGCGAAGCTTCGAGTGCTTGCAGCATGTATTGTTGGTTCATGGTCGTTACTCAGTATGACGAGAGAGCGTAGCAGCTAGTCGCCACGCGCGGTTGATGAGTTGGTTAGTGACTAACTTAATAAGCTAACAAGTGGGGGCATGTTCGATCTGATTGGGATTTTAGTCAATGGTTTTAGTACAGAGGCAAAGTTTGATTCGACATAGGTTAACCATGCTAACTACGGTGTCATAAGGTAGAGTTGAGGTTGTCTACGCAATAGAGCTCAATTGTTGGCTCACCACGATAAATAATTAATTTAATAGGCTAGCCATAAATTCGCTGACCGGCTCTGACAATAAATCTTGTGGGTGGTCACCGCCAAAGGTAGCTAGCCCGCTTTTTCCTTCGATTATACCAGACTTAATAATTACTTTTGTTTTAACATCAACAACTGTAATTTTTACGCTTACTTTATCTGGCTTTGCTGACCATTCAGTCGCGCGATCTTCCCAGTGTAATATGGTAGGAAAAATTAAGTAGTCGAACTCATTGCTTTTCGCATATTTAAGGACAAAATTGTAATCAGCTGCTTGGTTAGCGATTGCGACGTTGTTTAGTTTTGTGAATAACTCTGATTGAAGAGCTTTACTCACCATTAGTCCTGAGCCTGAATAATAGTGCTTCCCATACTCCCCATTCTTTGAGCGGCCGATTAAAACTGAATCACTTGTTTCAAATTTAGCTGTTGAGTTTACATCCGTAACCTGAAGTTTATGTGTATCAGCACACCCAATGATAACTAAGCTTATAAGTATCAGTAACGCACGTAAAATCGACATAATAGCTACCTTATATGGATGTGAGTTAATATTAATCATAGTTTATATTAAACATATTAATGTATAACATTTGCGACTAATTAGTACGAGCGACAAAGGACCCTTTGAGACTCAAACAACCAATAGTTAACTTCGGCCAATGAGTTAACCAGTTTTTAGACTGAACTCGTTGTTCAAACACGTCTCTGTTGCGATTGGGATTCGGTGTGATTTGCAAATCAAACAAACTCTCTAAACCAAAAGATGCAATACACTCGATGTCTCCATTAAGGCTTTGCTTTACGGCGACGGCGGTTTCTTTCTCTGGCCAGTAACTCATCGCATCTAATGAGCCTTGGTAAGGTTCATCCCCATTTCTAGTGTGCATGTAGGCTTGATTGCGAACTTGCCAATTCAGTTCGGGTAACCGTTGTTTAAGCAGAGCCTCGTATTTAAGATCCGATTCGTAAGAGGTATCCATGGGATCAAAGTAGATCACATCAATATCATTGAGTGGGGTCGGGGAGGCATAACCATGCAGGTGATCCCAAACGAGGTTTCTCACAAAGCCCGCAGCGACATAACACTGCGGTAAATCCAACTGAGCGACACAGCTTAAAACCTGCATTCGCAAGGGATCTTGTTTGATCAACGTGACGATGCGCTTGGCTAGCGGATGTATCATTATGATGTCGGAATATCGGTGATTTGATAATGACGTGTCACGTTCTTGGAGATTTCACCCCATTCCGATCTTTTAACTCGACGCTGGTGTATGTCGAATGCTTCTCGGTTAGTGAACTCTTCATACACTTCAAAGCGATTAGGTTGAAGCGTACTTTGACTGACTCGAAACACTATACAGCCAGGCTCCGCCAGTGTGAGTTCTTTATGCGTAGCTAAGGCTTGGGTGACTGTTTCTAGGGCGTTGTCTGGCACTAGAATATGACCTTGTAGAATTACTTTACTCATTATTACGTCCATTTAACTTTATCTATTACGAGCATTATCTATTAGATAGAAGCTTTATCCATTGCCAATATAATCACATTTTGATGTTGTGACGTACAGATCAATGTGGGGTATAAAACGATCATCTTCAACATATCGGTTGTTACGTCGTAACTTTATTGGGTGAAATAAAGTAAATATTTGGAACTAAATCCGTGCTGGTCCGGTCTATTGATACGTATCATGGAACTGTATTGATACTGAAATGAATATGTCATTTGAGAGAGCTAACCTTAAATTCGAATAACGGCTCATGGTATGAAACTGAACCATAGTTGATATCTAGGTCTAACTTTGATGCAAATGGTACTAAGAATTCCATATATTTCGTGACCTGTATCATTGATCTAGCCATCAAACACCGTTAGATTCGAATAGTTGGCAATAAAAATAGCTCAAGAAGAGCAGTTAAATGAAAAGGAAAGATCCCATATGAAAAAAATGAGAAGAGCACAACTTCATCGCGTTCGTATCCAATATTGGAAAGACACGTCAAAAGAAGCGGCAAAGAAATAAGCTTTAAATCGTAAAGCTATCAAGTCAAAAAGCTGAAAAGCTTAAGTATAATGAAAAATGCAACAAACCGGTTTCATTAGTTCTCCCAAGGACCTTCATCTGGTTGGTGACTAAAGAAATCATTCTCCAAAGAGCTGACAGGCATTAAGTACAATGCATCCAGTGTCAGCTCATTAATACCGCTCTTAACTCATCTTTACTCCACTTTAGTTCTTCTTAGTTAAAACGACCCTCTAGCTCTTTTTATGATCTAAACGGTAAGGCTAATAAACTGGATGTATTGCTAATACCCATCGTCGTAGGTACTTGGTCACCCTCGCTTGTTGAAAGGCTTGATAACTTCGTTAGAAATTGTGGTTGTAGGATAATAATTAACCGAAAATGTCTGACTGGCCCTAAAGCATTTGCCTGCACTAATTATGATCACTTATTTACTGTGATTGGGAAAACAAAAAAGCTCCTGATTTCTCAGAAGCTTTGATTTTGATTTGGATATCTGACGTGGTGATTTACTCAGGAGTGATATCGTTAACGTCAGGAGAGCTCTCTCTAACGTTGGAACAGCCCCTTCAAACTCACATCATCCGTTCTGTTTAGCTTTAGGCTCAGTAGATAACCGCTAACACCAATCAATACATAAATACCTAAAGATAAAACTGGAGCTTCTGCAATTGCGCTGAACGGATTACTCGCCATCAGCACGTTGATTGGTAGCGAAGCGATGAGAGATAGGAAGTCATTGATGCCATAAAATCCAAACACGGCAACAGAGAGAAACTTAATCGCATAGCTTGAGATAAAAATCACAAGCAATGGTGAATTAACCAACTGTGAAATAGCCAGAGTAACCGTTGCCAATGGTAATAGAACCAGTGCAACTAACATCATTCTTCCAAAGAACACGAGCCAGTTGCTTAACACATAAAACAGAGACTGCTGCTCGACGAGCAGCGCTAATTGCTGTTGGCTTGAAATGTTCAGTATCCAAAGCAGGAAATCGGCGAATAGCACTAATAGTGCACAGAGAGCTGGAATAACCACTAAACCGAAGCCTAGCTTCACTCCGTGAGTCATTGCATTGGATACTGGCATACTTCTCCAAAACATCGAACTGCCTTCTTGACGCTCTTTACGCAGCGTTTTAGGGATGTAAAGCGTCGATAGGATCAGAGAAATAAGGCCCGCGCCAAAGTAGATCACTGAGTTGAGGTCTTGTGCGAACTCTCTGTGGATGTCACTAACGTCGCCATTGACTTCCATTTGAAAGAAAAAATCGTGTTGCGCCTGGCCGCTAAAGAACAGGCTAACGAACAGCAACAAACCACATAATGCGACAAACAGAGGTAAACGAGTGTTAATCTTGTGCTCGATAAGCTCTTTTTCTAGCATGTAAAAACTTGGATGCATTATGCCTTCTCCGTCTGTGTTGCAAGGAATAGGTCAGCGAGACCCACGTTGTAGATGTTTCCCAATGATTCAACCAGTTCTTTGTATTGACCTTCTAATAACCACTTAGTGGTCCCTAGGCCCGGTTGTGAGGTCAATGGATTGAGCTTCTGGATCTCGTTTGAATGGCTGTTGGCGACTTCGATAATGAAATAGTCGTTTTCGATGTCTTCCATGCTCTTTTGCAGCACACAATGGCCTTGCTTCAAAATCAGCACATCCGTTAATAGGTGTTCAATTTCTGAAACCTCATGGCTAGCAATGATCATGGCGCGATCGCCATCGTGGAACCACTCTAAAAGGTGGCGATAAAAAGTATCGCGGTACAGCAAATCTAGGCCAAGTGTAGGCTCATCTAAGATCAACACTTGAGTGTCAGTCGCGATGATGATCGCAAGGTGAAGTTGTACTTTCATTCCCTTAGAAAGCTGCTTGATAGTCGAAGAGAGCTTGATGTTGGTGCTGCTTAATGTCTGCTCTGCTTTTTGTTTATTGAAGCTAGGGTGTACACCTTGGGTATATCGAAGTAGTTGCTTAACGGTCATCCACTCGGGTAACACGTTAACGTCTGAGATGTACGACAAGTGCTGCATGAGTTCTGCATGCTGGTGGATAGGGTGATAGCCGTTAACCTCTATCTCACCTTGATAGCTGTGTCCGCCAAGCAGTGATTTGATCAGAGTTGATTTACCCGCGCCATTGTGGCCCAGCAAACCAAGCACTTGCCCCGGTTTTAACTCAAAGCTGATGTTCTCGACACCCACTTGATTTGAATAGGTTTTGGTTACGTTTTTCACGGAAAGTAACGTACTCATGACTTGTCCTTTATATGTTGTGCTAGCTGTTTCACGAGTTCTTCGACACTCATATCAATGATGCCTAGCGTCTCAGCGATGGCTGGGATCTGTGTGTTGATGAATGATTGATGTGCAGACTCTTTCAATTTTTGAACTGCCCCCTCGGCTACATACATGCCTTGGCCGCGTTTTTTCTCTACTAACCCTTCATCAACCAGTAACTGGTAGCTTTTCATGACGGTGAGGTGGTTGATCTTTAGATCAGCGGCAACCGTACGCACAGAGGGCAATGCTTGTTGCTCTAACCAAACACCTTGAAGAATTTGGTCACTGATCTTTGTCGCAAGCTGCCTAAAGATCGGTTGGTCGTCTTTCCATTTGGTCATAATTAACACTACATGGTGATATACATGAGTATAACACTAAACTATTTGTTCAAATTGGCAATGTTTTTATGAAAATGGACAGAGTATTTTAATGGTTGGATAAAACGTTTTGCGGAAAGGTGGGACTTGAAGCCTACATCCTTGTGGGCTCTAAATCGGTCTTATGAGCGATAACTATTTTAATAGAAAAGGGGCGGCATCAATACTCAAATAGGGTCAGAGGTTATCTCCTTTGAATTATTGGGTCTGCTATACAGGTAGCCTTGATGTAAGTTGTAGCCGAGTTGACATAAGATGTATTGTTGTCTGCGGGTTTCTACACCTTCATAAATCATAGTGATGTTTGATAAGCGACCTATTTCCGAGATGTTTAGCAATACACCTTGATGATGCTCACCTGATTCGATGTCTTTAACAAAACAACGGTCCAGTTTTAGGTAGCGAGGAGAGATAATACTAATGATTTCGATATTGTTATTGCCAGTGCCAAAGTCGTCCAACGCAATGGTTATACCAAGTTCTTTAACTTCTTTGATGTTGTCGATGACCTCACAGCCATAACCAATGTTCGAGTACTCAGTAATTTCTACGACAAACTCATTTGCTTCTAATGCTAATAAATGTTTTCTGAGTTTTTCAAAATTAGATCCTACCAAAGCACTCGGACATACATTGACACCATAGATCTCATGGTTGTTATTTAACTTAGCGTTTTTGACCGTTTCAATGATTAAAATAGTATGAAAAGTCAATAAATTGGTACGTCTCATAGTGTTGATGAAGCTCAGGACGCCAACGTTATGAACTCTCGACAACAACTCGTAGTATAAAACGGTGTTGTCTTTTGTGTTGATTATTGGCTCTTCCTCAAAGGAGATATGTCTCCAACGATACATGTAAGTGATAAAGCCTAAAATGTAAGAGCGATACAGTAGTGTGGCGAGCATCAGAGCAAGTGCAGCCCACAATTCAACAACATTGTCACTGTAGAACGTGATGGATGCGCCAGTTGAAAGTGAGGTTTGATAAATAGGCTGATTGCTTTCGCCAAGGTTCAAGATATCGTTATCATTTTTTTGGATAGAGACTGAATCGACGAGCAGCGGTAACAATGAATTTTTGTACCGAGCTTCAATAGGACGTTTAGAAATCCGCACAGTAAGGTCAATATTATGTTCGTGATCGGCGAAATGTGAGTACGAGAAATCTGCACTGTTGTAAAAATCGTCAATTTGATCGAGCTTTACCATTTCCGAGCGTGTTTTAGAGATATAACAGGAACGATAAGGTGTTGTCAGGAGCACCGAATCAATGTTGAGAGAGTGCCTTAACGCGTGCACCGACACTTGGCTACCACAGCCGTAGTTCATGACTTCTTCCGCTATCAGCTTTGTGTTCTCGCTATATTCGCTTGCAATCTTCGTCGTATAAAGGATCTGGAAAAAGTAGATAGCAAATAGAAAAAATGAAGAAATAGTGACGACGGTTATCAACGCTTTGATCAAATCCTTCTGATAGGTGTTGATCATCAGCTTTAATAGTTCGATATGGTTGGGTTTGAATGGGGTGATGTTGTGCTTTGGTGCTATGCAGTTTTCTGAGCTTTTATCTAAATCTATAAAGTAGCCTACCTTGTATAGATTTGAGATAAGTTCGCTATTACTATTTATTTTTGCTTTATTACACAGGTTTCGATACTTCTTTCTAATCGAAGCAATAATATTTTTTAAGGCGTATAAGCTGAACTCTTCATCAAAGTGTAATTTAAAGGATTCTTCAACATCTCGTGCAGACTGAGGGTTTGATATTGATGAATTTTCGATAAGGTACTTAAAAACAAAACTCTCTTTACTATTGAGTCTTTCCTCTGATATTTTCTTGCTGTTTATTTTTATATAGATTTTCTCTTCGTTATAAATTAGTTGCAAGCTCTCATCGTTTTTATTTATGTTGAAAGAACAGTGCATAACTCAACTCCTAAGTAATACTTACTATTTATATGATTGATATTTAATAACTAGGACTTTTATTCACACCAAGACTTTTTAAATAACACAACTAAAATGTCACTATTTTTCTTAAAATGTTGATACTAATCTCAGAATTTTTACCTTAATGAAAATCTGTGAAGATGCCCACTCAAAGCTTGAATTTATAAATGAAAGTCCATGATTTACAAGAGGTAAAGAGGATTTATCCGTCTATTTTGGTATTTATCCATTTCCAAGGCTGTATCTTATGGCTTCCATATCGAAATTCAGAGTGTTCTAATTAATTTTTTGTCTTTGTTCTTTCTATTGATATTTAATAATTGTAAGAGTTTTATAAATAAAATAGGATGGTTGATTTTTATATATAATTAATACAACTCATCTGTTTATTTAAATTGAAATGTAGAATAGATGATAAATATTAATTTGTTTTTATTATGTGGTCGTTATTGGATTTAGGTCATGGTTTTTTGGTAATTAAGTCTATTGGGTGATTGTTGACGTTGTATGTTAGTTATCGTATAAATTAATTTTTAGTTACTTTAGACTTTTTTACTAATTATTAATTAAATAGGAGAGTTAATAACTGAGTTGATTGCTAAACGAGCGGTATAGTTCTAGGTATATTAATCTTGTCAGATTATCTAATATATTAATGCTGTGGATATTAATTATTGGTAAATTTAAAAACGTTAGTATGTGTATCCTGTTATTCGTTGACGTTTGGGGTATTAAGGATAAATTAAACTTAAGTGTTATGACCGCTTGGAACGATGAAGGCCATAAATAGCGTGGTCAACGATGCGACCATTCAAGTTTTCGTCACGAGTTATGATGCCTTCTAATGTGAAATGTAAGCGCTCACAAACCTTGCGACTACTGTGGTTACCTGTTGCCGCTGATATCTCGACCTTTTCCATATCTAACTTATTGAAAGCAATATCAATCAGCTTCTCGACCACACGAGTAACAATCCCTTTTCCTTGATAAGGTTCAGACAGCCAATAGCCTATCGTGACTTTCTGCTTATTGTGGTCAATGGTGTTGAAGCTACAGTTACCGACGATATTATCTTTATACACAATCGCACAGGTCATGCTCTGGCCTTCTGCGTAATCGTGCAGCGAACGTTGGATGAAGATCCTAAAATCTTGCTCGGTTTTACAATGTGGCGGCCACGCAAGCCATTGGCTTAGGTACTCATTCTGGCTTTGTGAGATGTCCGCGTAATGAGAAGCGAAGCTCTCTTCAACCAATGCGATGGATAGCTCGTTATCGATAACTGTTTTAAACATGTCTTTCCTTTTCTTATGATTGCTGATTTTTGTCAACCTAGGTCGGTAGGATATAGTGCTGCATGATTTTTAATATCAGGGCAAGATCATGAAAACCCCTTATGGAATAAGGGGTGACGTGAAGT
>NZ_LAUM01000038.1:0-41419 GCF_000972265.1 Vibrio sp. ECSMB14106
GTGTGTCTTACTCTTCACAAAGTAAGCCTAAATTGATGTTTTCCCATAAACCCATCAATCAGGTTGTTCTCTTAACTCTCGAAAGAGGTAAGAAGAAATATGGTGGAGGGAGACGGATTCGAACCATCGAAGGCGGAGCCGGCAGATTTACAGTCTGCTCCCTTTGGCCACTCGGGAACCCCTCCAGGGTGTTTTTTCCTAACTCATAATGGATAGGCTAAAGAGATGTTTTTCCCAACGCATCTCTCAAGTGCGGAGCGCATCATAGCAAACACGTTAAACCTGTAAAGAGTTTTTCTTACGGTTTTGTGTTGAATGCTGCCTTTTTGGGCAAAGATGGCGAAAAGTACGCATATTGCTCGGGAAGTGAACATCTGTACTAAGGTTTACGTATTAATAGGTAACATCTTGAGGTGATTGGCTTTCTGTATTGTGTTCTATGTGTCCAAAACGTGATGAAACGTAAATGGAATTTAATTTAGATTTACACTTCTTGACGTTATAACATTCATCAGTTGATAGAATACGGTTAATTTCATTTATAGATAATAATACCAATCGTAGTAAATCAAGGTGTCATCCTAGCTTGTTAAAATGCTCGATAACGGCGTTAGAATTTTTGATTGTAGAATAACTACTTATCGTAGCTATCAGTTGAAAAGAGCTGCCTTGTTCTCAAGCCTTTTTCCTGCGCTATTTCTGACCACTTGCTCACTGTGATTGGTATAACCTTACTTGCAGACCATTATTATGAAGCGTAAATCTGTTTTACCCCTCTTTATCTTGTCGATTGTTATGGCGTCTCCAACCACACTAGCAAAACTGATGGGACCAAGCGCTGTCACTGTTGTTACTGAACAGGTCGATGTCCATCAAGTCAGCCAGTCTCTTTCTTTGGTTGGTAAGTTAGAAGCCGAGCAATCTGTGATTATTACTTCTGAAGTAGCGGGTAGGGTTGACTCTATCAACATTAAAGCTAATCAAGATGTCACTAAAGGACAGATGTTGGTCCAATTAGATGACGACAAAGCCAAAGCCGCGGTTGCAGAGGCGCAAGCGTACCTAAAAGATGAGCAACGTAAGCTGGCGGAATTTCAACGATTAGTAAAACGTAACGCGATTACGCAAACTGAAATTGATGCGCAGAAAACCAATGTTGAGATTGCGAATGCTCGATTGGCTGCCGCAAATGCCAATCTTAAAGATCTTCATATCAGTGCTCCCTTCTCTGGTACCGTCGGCTTTATTGACTTTAGCCGCGGTAAAATGGTGACATCTGGTACTGAACTTGTGACCTTAGATGATCTATCTGTCATGCAGCTAGATCTCCAAATTCCTGAGCGTTACCTTTCTAAATTGTCTAAAGGCATGACAGTAACGGCTCGCACCAGTGCATGGGGTGATACTCAGTTCACTGGTACAGTAGTAGGCATTGATTCTCGTATTAACGCTGAAACCTTGAATTTACGAGTTCGAATCCACTTTGATAACAACAATGATTACTTGAAACCGGGTATGTTAGTGGCAGCTAATATGGACTTCCCACCAGTTGAAGCACCGATTATCCCGGTTCAAGCATTGGAATACTCTGGTACGAAACGTTTTGTTTACGTGATTGGCGAAGATAACAAGGCAACTCGAACAGAAGTGTTCTTGGGCGCGCGTATTGATAACGAAGTCGTGATTGATAAAGGTATCGAGATTGGTCAGAAGATTGTGGTGCAAGGCATCGTGAATATGCGCGATGGCGTGTTGGTTCAAGAACTCGCCGTTAATCACTCAGCTAATCTTGATGGTAATACAGCAACACAAGAAGGCGCTAACTAATGTTGTTATCTGATGTTTCTGTAAAGAGACCAGTAGCGGCCGTCGTATTGAGCCTACTATTGGTTGTGTTTGGTATTGTCTCTTTCAATAAGCTCGCGGTTCGTGAGATGCCAGATATTGAAAGCCCGGTAGTATCGATTAGTACTCGATATGAAGGGGCATCAGCCACCATCATTGAGAGCCAGATTACTTCTAATCTTGAAGACCAGCTCTCCGGCATTAGCGGTATCGATGAAATTGAGTCGACTACCCGAAACGGCTCGTCACGAATCACGATCACCTTTGAGTTGGGTTATGATCTAAATACCGGTGTGAGTGATGTGCGTGATGCAGTAGCTCGAGCACAGCGATCGTTACCTGATGAAGCCGACGATCCAATTGTCTATAAGAACAATGGTAGTGGTGAAGCGTCGGTTTACATCAACCTCAGCTCAACCGAGATGGACCGAACGCAGTTAACCGATTACACCGAGCGTGTGTTGATTGATCGCTTTAGTTTGATCTCTGGTGTGAGTTCAGTGGATATTTCTGGCGGCTTGTACAAAGTAATGTACGTGAAGCTGAAACCTGCTGAGATGGCGGGACGTGGCGTAACTGCTTCTGATATTACATCGGCGTTAAACAGTGAGAACATTGAAAGCCCTGGTGGTGAAGTGCGTAACGATGCAATTGTGATGTCGGTTCGCACTGCTCGTTCGTATACCCAAGCAAAAGATTTTGAATACTTAGTAGTAAAACGAGCTTCAGATAACACACCTATCTACTTGAAAGACGTGGCTGATGTTTACATTGGCGCAGAAAATGAAAACTCAACCTTTAAAAGTGATGGCGTGGTTAACGTCAGTATGGGCATTGTACCTCAGTCAGATGCGAACCCACTTGAGGTTGCTGACTTAGTCCATAAAGAAGTCGAAGCAATTCAAAAATTCTTGCCTGATGGTACTCGTCTTGCTGTCGATTATGACTCAACGGTGTTTATCGACCGTTCGATTTCAGAGGTTTACAGCACGCTTTTTATCACGGGGGGCTTGGTTATCCTTGTGCTTTACATCTTTATTGGCCAAGCACGTGCGACCCTGATCCCTGCGGTAACTGTTCCTGTTTCTTTGATCTCGTCGTTTATTGCGGCGTACTACTTCGGCTTCTCTATAAACCTGATTACCTTGATGGCACTGATCCTGTCTATCGGCCTGGTGGTAGATGACGCGATAGTGGTAGTAGAGAACATTTTCCACCACATTGAACGCGGCGAATCGCCACTGCTTGCCGCTTATAAAGGCACGCGTGAAGTAGGCTTTGCGGTAATCGCAACCACGCTAGTTCTGGTCATGGTGTTCCTACCGATCTCGTTTATGGATGGCATGGTAGGCCTTCTGTTTACTGAGTTCTCGGTATTGTTGGCGATGTCGGTGATCTTCTCATCTGTGGTGGCATTAACGCTAACGCCAGTTCTTGGCAGTAAGATTCTAAAAGCAAATGTAAAACCAAACCGCTTCAATCGATTTGTAGAACGTGTGTTTGGCAAGCTAGAAGCTGGATACAAAGCGGTATTGCGCCGCGCGCTAAACTGGCGTTGGGCTGCTCCAATCATCATTATCGCTTGCATGGGCGGCAGTTATGGCTTGATGCAACAAGTGCCTTCACAACTAACTCCACAAGAAGACCGTGGCGTTATCTTTGCGTTTGTTCGTGGTGCTGATGCAACCAGTTACAACCGTATGTCTGCCAACATGGACATTGTTGAAGAGCGCTTAATGCCGTTGCTTGGTCAAGGTTTCTTGAAATCATTCAGCATTCAATCACCAGCGTTTGGGGGAAATGCGGGTGACCAAACAGGTTTCGTTATCATGATCCTAGAAGATTGGGACGAGCGAAATGTGACGGCGCAAGAAGCATTGAACGAAGTTCGAAAATCTTTGAATGGTATTCCTGATGTGCGTGTATTCCCGTTCATGCCAGGTTTCCAAGGCGGCTCTAGTGAGCCAGTACAGTTTGTGTTGGGCGGCTCTGATTACTCGGAATTACAAAAGTGGGGCGAAATACTAAAGCAAGCGGCTGAAGACTCTCCAATGATGGAAGGTGCGGATATCGATTACTCTGAAAAAACACCAGAGTTATTGGTTACGGTAGACAAACAGCGTGCAGCAGAGCTGGGTGTGAGCGTCTTAGACATTTCAGATACATTAGAAATCATGCTTGGTGGTAAGAGTGAAACAACGTTTGTTGAACGCGGTGAAGAGTATGATGTTTACCTACGTGGTGATGAGAATAGTTTTAACAATGCGAATGACTTGAGCCAAATTTACATGCGAACTCAGTCTGGCGAGCTAGTGACGCTCGATACGCTAACGCACATTGAAGAAGTGGCATCGTCGATTCGTTTGTCGCACTACAACAAGCAGAAATCGGTGACCATTAAAGCGAACCTAATGGAAGGTTACACGCTGGGTGATGCTCTGGGTTTCCTTGATCAACAAGCGATTGAGCAGCTACCGGGTGACATATCAGTGAGCTACTCGGGCGAATCAAAAGACTTCAAAGAGAACCAGTCAAGTATCTTAATTGTGTTTGCATTAGCTATGTTAGTGGCGTATTTGGTATTGGCCGCGCAGTTTGAGAGCTTCATTAACCCACTGGTGGTGATGTTCACCGTACCTATGGGTATCTTTGGTGGCTTCTTAGGTTTGGTGCTGATGGACCAAGGGCTCAACGTGTACAGCCAGATTGGTATGATTATGTTGATCGGTATGGTGACTAAGAACGGTATTTTGATCGTGGAGTTTGCTAACCAACTACGTGACCGTGGTATTGAGTTTGAAAAGGCGATCATCGATGCTTCAGCGCGACGTTTGCGCCCAATCTTAATGACGGCGTTTACGACGCTAGCAGGTGCGATTCCATTGATTATCTCGACAGGTGCTGGCTATGAAAGCCGAGTCGCTGTGGGTACAGTTATTTTCTTTGGTATGGGCTTTGCGACCTTAGTTACTCTGTTCGTTATCCCTGCGATGTATCGCCTGATTTCTGGCTCAACACGTTCTCCGGGTCACGTGGAAGCGGAGCTTAATAAAGAGCTTAGTCATGATAACGTGGGAAGAAGTAGTCACGGTTAATGAGTACGCACGGTTAATGAACACGGAATAATGTAACACTACAGAAAAGCCTGCGTTTGCTCCTAGCGAATAGCAGGCTTTTATAGTATCGAAACTTTATTTCTTTTTTGCCTGGCTAGCTTCAAATGCTTTTAATTGCTCTGGAGTCGCTTTTGGTTGATGGTTACGCTTCCATTCGTCATATGTCATCCCATAGACACGTTCTCGGGCGTCGTCTAAATTCAGGTCAGCGCCTATAGATTCAGCTTCAGCAGCATACCATTTGCTAAAACAATTTCGGCAGAAACCCGCTAAAATCATTAAGTCTATATTAGCGACCTCTTTATTAGAGTCTAAATGCGCCAATAGTCGACGAAATGCTGCAGCATCCAGCTTATCTTGTTCTTCTTGGGTTAGTTGTTTATATTTAAATTGCGCCACAATCTCTTCCTTTTATGAGTTTTATTGTCTATGAGTATTGAGTCTACATTGCTAGGTTATTGATGCAAAGACTCGACTCATCAACTCTGGTAACGATATTTGCCTCTGTTTTACTGATGATTCAATTGTGTTGAGGTTTTATCATAATGTGGAGAGCTTGTGTTTACTGGTATGGTGGCGATGCAAAAGGGTAGGCTTCCACCAAGCTAATTTACGCCTTAGTTACTTCAAAACCATTTGTTCGATTCCTTAATATGGGAAAAAGCTATTAATGTCAGAGTCCAATAGTAGTTGGAGCTGATTCAAGCCATCTCTCAATCGAGCCTCATTCCCAATAGACATCAAAGATAATCTGACATGTGGCGTACTTTCATTATTTGCGCAGAAGTAACTACCGCTAGTAACTATTACACCTCGGTTTTTGGCTTCCATAGCAAATCGATCTGGCTGCCAATGAGCAGGTAGTGGTAACCAAATATGATATCCAGACGCCGTGAACTCTATAGAAGTAAAAATCTCCCTCACCATCTTCTGCCTTTCATTCGCAACTTCTCTTTGTTGATCCGCTAACCGAAAAGCATCACCGGATTCAATCAACAAAGTCGCTGCAATAAAATTAATTGGAGACGCAAGCCAAATGTTAGTTCTAATATTAGCATTAAGAGCTGTTATCTGACTTTCAGGGGCTTTTAGGTAACCACAACGCATAGCAGGGCTGATAGCTTTAGATAGTGCTGAAATGTGGAACGTATAATCTGGAGCAAAATTAGCTATTGGAGGTATTGGTTCATCATCTAAAAAGCAATAAATATCATCTTCAACTAACCAAACTCTCTTATCGTTAATAACTTGTGCTATTTCTTTTTTTCGGGATTCAGGCATTGAGAGCCCTGTTGGGTTCTGATGGCTAGGAACAGTTATCACCATGGCGGCTTGGTGTGCATCAATTTCACTCGCCAAAGCTTTTGGACATAAACCATATTCATCAAGATCGACACCAATTACATGACGGTCTGACATGTTTACAATGGCCAGGATGCCTGGATAGGTAAGTCGTTCGACTAGAATAGTATCCCCAGGCTTTGTTAAAGCATCAATGAGTAAAGACAAAGCGTGTTGAGCACCATTCGTCAGCAACATATTCTCGCTGTTTGCTCCCTCTAAGCCGTATTTTTCCGCCCATTTAACACCAGCCGCTCTATGATCGTCATGCCCTGAATGCTCAACATATCCAACAACGTCAGAGGTCAGTAAATCCGCTGATTGCCGGTAGGCATTTTTCAACGCAGGTACATTTCTTTCTAGACAAGGTTGAAGTATAGAGAAGTTATAGTTTTCTTCTTTATCGGGAGCTTGGATGGCTTTATCAAGTTCTGAGTTAGCTCGAACGAACGTACCGCGTCCAATAAATGACTCCAAGCATCCTTTGTCATTAAGCAACTTATAAGCTTTTGCAACGGTTGCGGGCGTAGTGCCTAGCTCCCTTGCAAGTAATCGATGAGTGGGTAGTTTTGAGCTTGGTGGGAACTCACCTGTTTCAATTTTCTGCTCTATAACTTCTGCGATACGAATGAATTTACTATTGCTCACAAGGTGCCTCCCCGGACAATCCTGATTTTTAATCGATTATAACATATGTCTTTTTAGTTTTTATTCTTTTAAATAAAAACAAAACCTCACATTGACATAGTTCAATTTTGGAAATAATCTGTATTGAAGTGATATTGATATAACTCAATGTGAGCTATGACAACATCAGATTAGGCTTAATAAATTCTAAAAGAAAAGGTAGGGACACTTAAAAAATAAAGTGTTCAAGAAGTACATTACTGATAATTAAGAACCAACGGCTTTTACATAGCCGTGAAGGTTTTAAATCCAGATCGGATGGTTCAGACCGCTGGTTAGCTCGCCTGTTTGGGATGAGTACATTAGAGCGTATCGTTCCAGCCTTCCCAGAATTTCAACATATTGGAAAAGATTAAGGAAAATAAAATGAAATCAAACAACGTCGCTTTTATTGGTTTAGGTGTAATGGGTTTTCCAATGGCGGGTCATCTTGCAAAAGCAGGGTACAAGACCAAAGTGTTTAATCGTACAGAAAGCAAAGCAAAATTATGGGCGCAAGAATTTTCTGGTGAATACCAGCCAACTCCAGGGTTAGCTGCGACTAACTGTGACATTGTGTTTTTATGCGTAGGGAATGATGACGACGTAAGAAGTGTTGTATATGGAGAAGACGGTGTACTCGCAAGTATGGTTACAGGCTCTGTTTTGGTTGACCACACGACAACATCTGCAGAGCTTGCAGAGGAATTGGCCAGAGCATGTATGGAAAAGAATATTTCGTTTATCGATGCTCCAGTATCAGGTGGTCAGGCAGGAGCTGAAAATGCAGCTCTGACAATTATGTGTGGTGGTGAACAAACTGTTTTTGATCGCGTAGAGCCCGTGATGAAAAGCTATGCTAAGCAATCGACTTTAATGGGTAAAAATGGCCAGGGACAGCGCAGTAAGATGGTTAATCAAATCTGTATTGCAGGTGTATTAAAAGGGCTAAGCGAAGGTCTCCTTCTGGCAAAAAAAGCAGATCTCAATATTAACCAATTAGTTGATGTATTAAAGTATGGTGCCGCAGGTTCGTGGCAAATGGAGAATAGAGCCGTGACTATGTCGCAAGATAAGTTCGATTTTGGTTTTGCTATTGACTGGATGCACAAAGATCTCAGCATTTGCCTTAATGAAGCTAATAAGATGGGTGTTACGCTTCCGCTAACAGAAAAAGTAGACAGTGAATATCAAACTCTACAGCAGCAAGGTTTTGGTCGCATGGATACCTCTGTACTTTTCAAAATCTACGAGCGATAACTTCGACAGGAATTTTCAGTATGGAACTCTTCGGTAACGACATTACACTTTTAATACTAATAGCATTAATGGTATCGGCCTTTGCGGCCGGGTTCATTGACTCAGTAGCAGGCGGTGGAGGATTAATCTTAGTGCCATCTTTTGTCCTTGCAGGATTGCCACCTCAATTAGCTCTGGGGCAAGAAAAAATTGTCAGTACATTAGGTACTATCGCAGCTATTCGAAACTTTGTTCGAAATAAGAAAGTAATTTGGACCGCAGCGGCAACTGGTATCCCAGCCGGCCTCATCGGTGCGTATGCGGGTGCACAAGCGATCCTTTACTTTGACCCTGATACAATCGGAAAAATCATTCTTTTTATGCTTCCGTTCGGAATTATTTTATCTTTCATTCCTAAGAAGAATCGTAATGAAGAAAATTCAGATCCAATCAACAAACAAGTCATTTTATTTGGCGTTCCAGCCGCTGTATTTGTCATTGGTTTTTATGACGGATTTTTCGGTCCAGGTACAGGTAGCTTTTTAATTCTAGCCTTACATTACTTACTTAGATTCGATTTAGTTTCGGCATCAGCGACTTCAAAGCTGTTTAACTTTTCTTCCAACATAGGCGCATTATTCGCATTTATGATTGCAGGTAATGTCCTATATATGCTGGCAATACCTTTAGCAGCAATGAATTTACTTGGTAACCATGTCGGGAGTTCATCGGCCATGAAGTATGGTGCCAAACTGATTCAACGGACCATATCAGTCTCACTCAGTCTA
Organism: Vibrio sp. ECSMB14106; assembly: GCF_000972265.1. NCBI lineage: Bacteria > Pseudomonadati > Pseudomonadota > Gammaproteobacteria > Vibrionales > Vibrionaceae > Vibrio > Vibrio sp. ECSMB14106. The sequence goes on from NZ_LAUM01000038.1 coordinate 8,996, forward strand.
CTGATGATTTCGCTAGGTTATAAATTCCTGCTCTAAAAACTAGCCAACAAAAGTCTACACAATGAAACTAATGCCGTTCACTTAAGAGTGAACGGCATCACCATTAAGGGCTCTTTTTTATTTTGTAACAGGTACGTACTATCGCCCTTAAACGATCTCGCCCGTTTGCGAGAAAGCTTCTAGCTTCGCTGTATAAGGTTGCAGGTCACCGATATTCAGGTTTACCCATTCGCCATTGAAGTAAGTATCTAGGTAGCGCTCACCGCTGTCACATAGCAAAGTTACAATAGAACCTTTTTCGCCACGCGCTTTCATTTCACTGGCTAGCTGAAGCACACCGTACATGTTTGTACCCGTTGATGCGCCAACCTTGCGGCCAAGAATGTCAGACAACCAATGTGTGGTTGCGATGCTTGCTGCGTCTGGGATTTTACGCATTTCGTCAACCACACCAGGAATGAAGCTTGGTTCTGCACGTGGGCGACCAATACCTTCTATCTTGCTGAATGTACTGCCTTTTACGTCCGCGTTGCCTGTTTGGAAGTATTCGTGGAAGACCGAGTTTTCAGGGTCAACAACACAAAGTTTAGTTTCATGTTGTTGGTAGCGAATAAAACGGCCAATAGTCGCTGAAGTTCCGCCTGTTCCTGGGCTCATTACCAACCAAGTTGGAACTGGGTGATCTTCCATCTGCATTTGATTGAAAATCGAGTTCGCGATGTTGTTGTTACCACGCCAGTCAGTTGCACGTTCAGCGTAAGTAAATTGGTCCATGTAGTGACCATTGAGTTCTTCAGCTAAACGATGAGACTCAGCATAGATTTGATCAGACCGATCGACAAGATGCGCTTGACCGCCGTAGAATTCAATCTGCTCTATTTTCCTCTTTGCTGTGCATTTTGGCATTACCGCAATAAACGGCAGGCCAAGTAGTCGAGCAAAGTACGCTTCAGACACTGCTGTACTGCCTGACGAAGATTCAATGATCGTTGTTTCTGGGCCAACCCAACCATTACAGATAGCATATAAGAATAGAGATCGCGCTAAACGATGCTTCAATGATCCCGTTGGGTGTGTACTTTCATCTTTGAGATAAATGTCAATGCCTTCGATACTTGGTAAATCGAGTTTGATAAGGTGCGTATCCGCTGAACGTTGGTAGTCAGCTTCAATTTTTTGAATTGCATTGTTAATCCATTGGTGGTCAGTACACATAGGCGTTCTCTTGATTTTTTGTAGGAATTTTTAGAATTTGTATGGTCCTAATTTAGCGATAATCCCGGAGAAAAACTTTGCCATATTTGCTTTGTTTTGTTTAAATTGTAGAAAATTTTTCTCTTAAATGCCGTTTGGTGAAAATATGATTGATGCCGTAGATAAAAAGATATTAGGATTACTGCAAGAAGACAGTACGCTGTCATTGAACGATATTTCTGAAGCGGTCAACCTCACCACAACGCCTTGTTGGAAAAGGCTTAAGCGCCTCGAAGAGAACGGCATCATTGAGAAAAGAGTCGCGCTGCTAAACCCGGAAAAACTGGATCTTTCCTTTACCGCGTTCGTATTGGTGAAAACCAGTGATCATTCTCATGAGTGGTATGGTCGTTTTGTGACTACTGTGTCGGAATTTCCAGAAGTGATGGAGTTCTATCGCATGGCTGGCGAATATGATTATATGATGAAGGTGCAGGTTAAAGACATGAAGTGCTTTGATGACTTCTACAAACGATTGGTTAACAGTATTGATGGCATTTCCAATGTGACCTCGACGTTTGCCATGGAGCCATTAAAGTACACAACAGCACTGCCGTTGTAATGCATCTTAGAACAACTTTGTTTAGCTGACCTTATTCGCGACCTTATGAGTCATACATAGTTTCGGTTAATTAGTTTCTGGTTAGATATAATTTAAGCTTAGACATCGCTTCGACGAGATAAAGAAAAGGATTTTCCATGTTTACAAAAGTATCTACCGCTATCCAGCTGGTGTTAGCTGTCGCCATTTTTTACTTGGGTTACACTATCTATTCGTTTACTAATAAAGTCGGTGAAATTGTGGATACTTACCCTAAAGTCATCGAAGATTTATCAGTATTGACTAAGGGCCTGAAAGTCGAAGAGTGGTTAGCGTTTGCTGAGCATATCGATGAACTTGCCCCGCACGTGTTAGATACTGTTGAAGATGTAAGAAGAACCGCCGAGAAAGTGAATCAGACTGTTTCATCGGTCGACAGTAAAATCCCGTCCATTTTAGATGAAGTGAAAAACGTTCGAACGGAAGTGGAGCAGGTAAGAATGGATGTGATTCCGTCAACATTGACTGAGTTGAAACGATACCGAGTAGACGTAATGCCACCTATGCTGGCTGAAAGTAAGTCTTACCGCGAACAAACGATTCCGGTGGTGATTGCTGAATCTGAAATGCTGAGAGCCGAAGTGCCGGGTATTTTAGATCAAGCCAATTTGCTAGCCGATAAGAGTAAAGCATTGGCTCAAGGTGCAGCAGAAGGAGCGGTGAAAGGCGTAGTGCTATCGCCATTTAATTTACTGCGAGACGCTGGAGACGGCATCAAAACGCGAGTACAAAGCGAATTCGAACCTACGTTAGAGGTTGAGTAGGGGTTACGAACTCTATGTAATGACTTATCGCTAGAATTAAAAAGAGAGGCTAGGTATTAAACTTGGCCTCTCTTTTATTGTGGCTTTTAAAACAACGTTTGATCGCTATTTAGTAAAGCGCATCACACCTTCTTGAACGGCTGTCGCTACGAGCTCACCTTTCTGATTAAAGATTTCGCCGCGAACTAAGCCACGAGTGTTCGCCGCCGTCGGGCTTTCAATTGCATAAAGAAGCCATTCATCCATCTTAAATGGGCGGTGGAACCAAATTGAATGGTCAATCGTCGCGACTTGGAAGTTCGGCGTCATGATAGAAACTTCATGAGGGTGAAGCGCTGTCACCAAGAATCCCCAATCAGATGCGTAAGCAAGCAAGTATTGGTGAATCAATTGGTTGTTTGGCACTGCGCCATTTGCTCTTACCCAAAGGTACTGTTTCGCATCTGTCTTCTTAGGGTTGAGTGGATTCACGACCGTTACAGGGCGCATCTCAATTGGTTTTTCGCCACAAAAGGTTTTGCGTAGCTTCTTTGGTAGAAATTCAGCAATGTGGCTCGCTAACTCGGTTTCCGATGCATAGTTCTCTGGCCCTGGGATGCTTGGCATTTCATTTTGATGTTCAAAGCCTGGAGCATCGCCATGGTAAGAAGCCGTGAGATAGAAAATTGGGCGGCCATTTTGAATCGCTTTAACTCGGCGCGTGCTGAAGCTGCGTCCATCTCTTAGGTTCTCAACATCATAAATAATGGGTTTTTCAGGATCGCCGGGGAATAGAAAATAGCTGTGGAACGAGTGAACGCTACGGTCGTCTTGAACGGTATAGCGAGCAGCGGAAAGTGCTTGTCCCAGTACCTGACCACCGTAAACCTGAGGCAGACCGAGGTTCTCACTTTGCCCACGGAATAAACCTTCTTCCAGTTTCTCTAGCTGAAGTAAACTTAGTAATTCTTGTAAAGGTTGACTCATCGCCAGCATTCCTCTTCGTAAAATGAGTGTCAGATTATGATGCTAATCATTTAGCTTAGTCAGATATCTGTCAATAAATCATAGGGTTTCAAGACAGAATATAAAAGCTCTCTTATAATCGGTGTGTAGATTTGCCGAATCCGGTAAACATGTTGAGAGAAATTGAATATGAAAAAGGCTCTAATTCTTATTACATCTTTAGTATCATTTGGTCTACTTGTTGGCTGCCAAGCAACATCAGAAACCAACACTTCTCAGGGAGTGGTTGCAGACAGCGCTCAAGTAATTTCAGGAACAGTAAGTTATCGCGAAAGAATTGCATTGCCTGAGAATGCAGTGGTGACCGTAACGCTAGAAGATATTTCACTGGCTGATGCGCCATCAACGGTTATCGCAACTCAAGAATTCACCACTGACGGTAAGCAAGTACCGTTCGCATTTGAACTGAGCTACGATAACAACAAAATTCAACCTAACCACCGTTACAACATGCGCGCAACGATTCATGTTGACGGCAAACTGCGTTTCACAACTGATACGATTAAGTCAGTGATTACAGACGTTGAAAACACGCAACAAGCAGACCTACGCTTGGTTGGTGTTCGTTAATTAGTCGTGGATAGCACTTTTAAGGCATCTTAATTAGCTTAACTTAGCCTGTTGAATCGGCGATTGATGGCAGCTCTAGGGCTGCCATTTGTATATTCTGAGTTTGACTTTTCCTGCGTCACTTACTTCAATCCCTTCTTCAACCAGATGTTTCTTCTGACGATCAAACGAATCACCCTTCAAAGAGATCTCTCCTTTACTGTTGATCACCCGATACCAAGGCAGTTTGCTTCCTTCTGGTAAGTTCCCCAGCGCTTTTCCTACATGCCGCGCATAGCCCGGAAAACCTGAAAAACGTGCTATGTCTCCATAAGTTGTTACTTTTCCATATGGGATTTGGTGAATCACAGCAAAGATTTGGCTCAAAAATTGGTCCATACTAAATGTTCCTAGTTCATTAATACCACGGATCGGTAGAAGGAGAGAGCTATGGTGTTTTCGACATTTCAGTTTCTAATTACAACATTATTAGCGGTTATTTGCGCGAGAGCAATCAGTTTAAGTGACGGTGACATCCCAGTGCTTGCGATGGTTATTCCTGCGTTATGGATTTTACCGCAAGGAGGGATTGCAGGATTAGCTTTGCTTATTTCCATGACTACTTACGGTTTAACCCTTCCTTTACAGCCAATCACACTTTCTGTCAGCGCATGGGTTCTATTCCCACTACTTATGGTGGTCTTTTCAAGAAGAAGTAGTTTGTCTGTCGTGATTATTTCTGGCCTGATAGTGACTACTTTGCAGGTCGGAATTATGGTCACGCAATCAGCTGGCAAGCTTGAAGGCGTTCCGTGGGTTACCACACTTCAAACCTTATCAATCATCGTGATTTGGTGGGCGGCAAATCATCTTAAGCCTGCTAGCCGACACAGCTGGTGGTCACTAGGCTTAATACTGCCATTATGGATAGCCGATTTACCTTATGCGGCCTTGGTTGCCTTATGTGTTACCGGCATTATGGCTTCAATGGAAACTCTAATGCGCTTGAAAACCTTTCGTTGGAATAAGTTATTGTGTTGGACATTACCAACTGTAGGGTTTGCTGTGTTGGTGGTCACCCCAAGTATTGAGGTGCCAAGCCCTGTTTTTGTGGTTTGGCTATGCTTGCTGACTACCGCATGGATGACAGATTACATCATTAGGACAGAAGATAACGAAGACATCGATATCTAGCCCTATAGAAACCATTGCTCCTAAATGTAGGTAAATGGTGAATTTACCTGCGATTTTTTAATGGTTTGGATAAAGGATAAGCACTTAAGCAGCAATTGTTAAAAAATAAGGTGTAAGGGCTTGCAATGGTTGCTGTGATGCTGAATAATCCAATCACTCTTTGAGGCAAGCCTCTTAGAAATCGAATCTATGGGGGCCTGGTCCTCCCGCAACAATAACTCGTGAACTCGGTCAGGCCTGGAAGGGAGCAGCCGCAGCGAGTGACTTGTGTGCCGGGATGTGGCTGGGTTCCCACCCTTTATGAAGCCTGCAATATATGTTCGCATAAATTGCAGGCTTCTTTTCTTATTTGCACCCTAAGTCTTCATGGTCTATTTTTTGTTGTAGGTTTACAACAAAAGTGCTTGTGCTATGTTCGACCAAACCAAGAAGTCATCTCACGTACACAACATCTGTAAGTTCATGAGTTTGAAAAATGACTCAGTTGTTCGAACAATGTCTATGCTTGAGTATGATTTTTGTTTTCATGCTGAATACAATCCTCAAATAGTTAGATATGAATCTCAGCCACATGGGTTTGAGTACTACTTCAATGGGCGCTACTGCCGCTACACACCAGACTTTCAGCTTTTCGATAGCATAGATACGCCTTCTCTGATTGAAGTAAAGCATTCAAGTCAGATCCTTAAACCAGATTTTCGAGCAAGGTTTAAAGAAAAGCAGTTGGTCGCTCAAGCTGAGTATGGAAAAAAGCTCATCTTAGTGACCGAGAAGCAGATTCGAACTGGTTTTCTACTTAGTAACCTTAAATTAATCCATGGCTATTCAGGGATTCGTACAATCACTGATATTCAAAAACATGTACTTCAGTTTGTTCAAGCTAATAGAAGCGTGACCCTTCATCATCTTTCACACCAACTTAAAATCTCTCCAGATGAAACATTAACAGCTGCTTTGTGCTGGCTATCTTCAGGTGAAATACAAACAGATTTTAATCAGAAAAAATTTGATTTAGAAAATTCTGTTTGGTGCTAGCCAATGAGTGATGATCTCTTTGGTTTTAGTGATGAATTTAATAGCTTCGACAATGATGTAGCTGATGATAAAACGCTTTCGACAGAATTTTTAGCAGAAGACGAAAATCTTGAATTAGCATTTGGTGACTTGCCAAACAAAGAGACGGCACTGTTTCGTTTGGATCTAATTCGTTATTTGGAAAGGCGCGTAAAAGGAGGTTGGACGCCCAAAAACCTAGATAAGCTCTTGGAAGAGTATGCCCTATTGAAGAAAACTTCGGTCCCGTCATCCAGAACGATAGCTGATTGGAAAAAGCTCTATTACGAGTCAGGTAAAGATGTAGCGTCTCTTATTCCTGGGCATAGCAAAAAAGGAAACAGAAAACTAAAGAACGATTCATCTGATTTAGTTACAGAAGCGATTCAAACCAAGTTTCTGACCAAAGAGCGAGTATCGGTCAATACCGCCTATGAGTACTACAAATATCGAGTTATTGAAGAAAACCGACAACTAGAGCAAGTTAAAATAGCGCCAATTTCCCAACGGACATTTTACAATCGTGTAAATGCACTACCTCCCTATGAAGTTGCTTTAGCTCGTTATGGAAAACGATATGCTGATAATAAGTTTAAGACTGTTGGGTCAATCATTCCGGCAACGCGGCCAATGGAATATGTAGAAATAGATCACACTACAGCTCCTGTGATTTTACTTGATGATGATTTGGAGCTTCCTCTTGGCAGACCACACTTAACAATACTTTATGATAGATACTCCACTTGCATTGTTGGTCTTTCTGTCAATTATAGAGACCCTAGTTACGAGACAGTACGAGCAGCTTTTCTTAATTCAGTTCTTAAGAAGGATTGGGTTAAAGAAAAGTACCCAAGCATTAAATCTGAATGGCCTTGCTACGGAAAAATTACAAATTTGATAGTGGATAACGGTGCGGAGTTTTGGAGTGATAGCCTAGAGTCAGCATTAAAGCCATTAGTAACAGATATTCAATATAATCAACGTGGTAAACCGTGGCGAAAAGCTGGTGTTGAAAAGTCTTTTGATACCTTCTACAAGAAACTATTTAGTCGTTTCCCAGGAAAAACCTTCACCAACCCTACTCAGTTAAAAGACTATAACCCGAAGCGAGGCGCTGTCATTAATGTGTCTGATTTTCTCGAGCTGTTACATAAGTGGATTATTGACGTTTATCATAAAAAAGCTGACACGAGGTACAAGAGAGTTCCTTACCAGAAATGGACAGAGTCGCAAGGAACGATAATCTTTTGTGAAGGCCCGGAAGCAGAGCAATTAAAGATTGAGCTTGGAGTTGTAAACCATCGTACTATAAGAAGAGGTGCTATTGAATTGCATTCTCTCAAATACCAATCTGATGAGTTGGAAGAGTACGGTAAGCAATTTTCTAGTCGTGCAAGAAAAAGCGCTTATGTGAAAACCAAGACAGACCCAAATGACATCAGCTCGATTTACGTTTACCTTGAGGAAGAGAAGAGATACATCAAAGTCCCAGCAGTCGATCATACGGGTTATACAAAAGGCCGATCTTTATATGAACATCAACGAATTAACAGTTTAAGAAGGTTGAAAGTCCGTTTGGGAGAGCAAGACGAATCATTAGCCGATGCGTCATTGTATTTGGATAGGGCTATGGATGAAGCAATAGAACGTATGAGTCGTTCTAAGTCCAAAAAATCGGCACTTCCTAAAACCACTCATGCTTCAAAAATAGCAAAGCAAAGAGGTGTTGGTAGTGAAGGGCCTAGCACCATTGTCACTACGTCACCTAAACCTATCAGTGAAGTACCAAAAGAAGTAATAGATATGGGTACTACTAGTGATGACCTCAGCGATATAGAGGGGTATTAGTGAACATACTCAGTGATCTTCAAATAGAGCAATATACATCTTTTAGAGAGTGTTTCTTAGAGTACCCTCAGTTAACGGAAATTTATAACGTCTTTGATCGAATGGTACTGAACAGCTCTCTTGGAGGGGAGCAAGAGTCACTATTGTTAACGGGAGATACAGGAGTTGGCAAGACGGCGATGATTGATAATTATGTTGCAAGGTTTGCTACTAAGGGGAGCCGCTGGGCTGAAATGCCAGTATTAAAAACTCGCATCCCAAGTAAAGTTCGTGAGCAAAATACGTTAGAAAGATTATTAATTGACTTAGATAGTCGAGCCTCTAGCCGCCGCAGGAGACCATACAAGGAAGGAGCGTTAGAACAAGGAGTTATCAAAAGTTTAATTGAAAAAAAAGTGAAGCTTGTGATTGTTAATGAAGTTCAGGAACTGATGGAATTCAAAGATGCTAATGAACGACAAACAATAGCGAATACTTTTAAGATGATAAGTGAGGAAGCGCAAGTTTCATTTGTATTGGTAGGTATGCCTTATGCGACTATGCTCGCTGAAGAAGACCAATGGAATTCTCGTTTAGGCTGGAAGCGACACTTAAGGTATTTTCACCTTTCTAAGCTGAGCGAAGCCGATAACAAAAGTTATATTCCTGATGCAGAAGGGAAACGGCATTTTGCAAGCTTTGTTGCTGGACTTGCAGGCAGAATGGGGTTTGAAAAACGGCCTAACTTAACTGGGGATGAAATTCTATTACCTTTATTCTCAGTCTGCCGTGGAGAATGCCGTGTGCTGAAGCACTTTCTTGCAGATGCGTTACTCAACGCATTGCAATCTTCGAAGGATACGATTGATAAGCCATTATTATCGGCTTGTTTCGATACTAAATACCCTTATGCGAAACAGAATCCTTTCGAGTGTAAGTTAACAGAACTCAAGCTAGTAGAACTGAAAACAGAAACTTCGTACAACAAAGGTGCTCAATTTAAAGAAGACCGATTAATAGGTCGGTCATTTACTGATTTATTACCAGTTCATATGTTGTTGAGTAAGACACCTTTAAAAGCTCAGTAATACGACACACATTGTTATTTGCTCAGATTCTCCAGCAACACCGCCTTCTCTTCATCACTCATCTTATCAATGGCGCACGCTAGCTCAGCGCTCAATTCGCTCCTACAGAAAAAGTAGTTTAGCGGCACATCTAACTCTTCAGCCATACGTTCAAGCGTACCAATATCAGGTACATGTCTACCTTTCTCGTAATGATTCATACGACCGCTAGCAGAACTTTGCTCCATACCAATTTTCACCCCTAAATCTTTTTGGGTGATCTTGGCTTTTTTACGCGCAGCTTTGAGCCTCGCTGGGATGGGGTTGTCTTTTTGCACTTACACATTTCTTTTCAACCTTTAGATAACTTAGATTGTCTAAGTTTTACTGATTTTTGTATACTTAGCAATCCTAAGTTTTTATTGCCTGTAAGAGTCACATGAAGAAAGTAACCAGAATTAACCCTCACATGTTTAACCTATTGATTGAAAAAGGGATGGATAACTTCTCCGTCACAGAAGCTAGGGATGCTTTGCTAAACAGTGCTTCAACCTTCCCGAGCAAGGTCGAGGCTCGGAAGTATGTTTATAAGCAAATTCTATCATTTGAGGAGAAAGGCTGGCTTTCTGTCATTGGGGCTCGTAGAGACAAACGCTACCATCAAACTAACGAATTCAAAGCGCTCAGAATTGAGCCTAGAGTAGCTAGAAATAGGCAAGCTAAGGTCGATTCAATGGATGTTCAAACTCCAGAGTGCTCTCTAAATGCATTAGAGCAAGAGAAGAAACAGTATGAAGGCGAGTTGGCAATTACTCTAGGCGAGATTGAGGAATACCAATCGTTGTTAATGCGTTTCCCAAACAATAAGCAAGATATGCAGCCGCTATTTAATGCGGCAAGAGAACGCTCAGCCAAGCTATTAGGCAGAATTAATGCACTAACCAACTGGATGCAAGTCGCGCAAAGTAAGGCTCCTCAATGTTAAGAGCATGGCAAGCCGAGTGTGCAGCTCAAGCTATCGAGAAATTCACTTCAAACAAGTATTCACACTTCTTCTGCCAAGCGACTCCTGGAGCGGGTAAAACCGTTATGGCCGCCGAGGTTGCGAGACGGTTATTTGAACAAGGCATGATTGACTTAGTGCTGTGTTTCTCTCCTTCACTGACTGTTGCAGAAGGGATGCAAAAGACCTTTTCATGGAAACTAGAATGTTCCTTTAATGGAGGTTTGGGTTCTCTGGGGGGCTCTTACACCTATCAATCCATCCGTTTTTTAGATGAAAACGGATGGAACACCGTCAGTAAGTATCGAGTACTAGTGGTATTTGATGAGATCCATCATTGCTCGTTTGATGATGAGGGACGGTCAAATTCATGGGGGCTAGAAATTGTCAGTAAGATCCAAGGTTTTGCCCGTTACACATTAGCGCTGTCGGGCACTCCTTGGCGTTCTGATCGGTTACCTATTGTCATGGCTGAGTATTCTGATCCTGAAGGCAAGGTTGTTTGCGATTATCAATACGGCTTGCAACAGGCAGTTGAAGATAAGGTATGCCGCCGCCCTAAAATCGTTTTAATCGATAATGAACACCTGAGCGTTAAGGCTAGCAGTGACAATCAACACTTCGCCTCTATTCTTGATTGCCTTAAACAATCCGATGTCTCTTATCAAAGCGTCATCCACAACGAAGACGCTATGAATTACATACTAAATAGCGGCTGCCAAAAGTTAGAGCAGATAAGGGAAGAGTCCCCAAGTGCTGGAGGCTTGGTGGTCGCCTCTTCTATTAAGCACGCTAAAGACATTCAAAAGCGACTTGTTGAGCACTTTAATCAATCAGCATGCATAGTGACTTATCATCATGATAATCCGTTACATGAAATTGAGTCCTTTCGTCACTCAACGGTTCAGTGGATAGTGAGTGTTGGGATGATAAGTGAAGGAACGGATATTCCAAGGCTGCAGGTTTGCTGCCATATGAGCTCGGTAAAAACGGAACTTTATTTTAGGCAAGTGCTCGGGCGAATTTTAAGAATCAATGACTCCCCCAACCAAGAAGCGTGGTTGTATACCTTTGCTGAAGAAAGTTTGATTGGGTTTGCTGAAAGAATTGAGCAGGATATTCCAGAGTCGTGTCTATTTATTAAATCGAATGAACAGACTGATGAATCAGATAAGGCGCAGAGTTTTACTCCTACAGATTTGTCGAACGATAAGATTATGGTATCAGGGAAGTCCTCAACTCAACTAAATTGGTCAAAAATCGATGGGCTTCAAAACGCTTTTCACTCTGATTTCGAGGGTTATGATGAGTTACGTTTAGGTGATTTTAAACAAAGAGTTATCGCAACATTCACTTAATCACACCGTGAATAATGCGCACTCGGATTTATATTGGCTTTACGATATACTGATTAGCTATTGAGTCTCTCTACGAGTAATCCAAATGGTCAGCAGCATTAATAAAGCTAAGTTATCTGAAACCGACATCATTACCAAATTCATACTTCCTGCGATTAAAGAGGCAGGGTGGGATGATATGACTCAGATTCGCCAAGAAGTGAAACTGCGCGATGGTAAAGTGATTGTTCGAGGCCAAGCTGCTGCTCGTCAGAAAGTAAAATCAGCTGACATCGTACTTTATCATAAGCCTAGTATGCCGCTTGCGGTGATTGAGGCAAAAGCCAATAAGCATGAAGTTGGTAAAGGCATGCAACAAGGCATGGTATACGCTGGCCTGCTAGAGGTGCCATTCGTTTTTGCATCGAATGGTGATGGTTTTATTTTCCGAGACTTAACCAACCCAACTCAACTTGAAACGGAAATTCGTTTAGAGGATTTCCCAACACCTCAGCAGTTGTGGGAAAAGTATTGTGCTTGGAAAGGGTATAAAGAAGAACATCTGCCAATTATCACCCAAGATTACCATGATGATGGCAGCGGTAAATCACCGCGTTACTACCAGCTTCAAGCTATCAACAAAACAGTAGAGGCCGTTGCTGCTGGCCAAGACAGAGCCTTACTAGTCATGGCGACGGGTACAGGTAAAACCTACACCGCATTTCAAATTATCTGGCGACTTTGGAAAGCCAAAGCCAAGAAGCGAATTCTGTTCCTAGCGGATAGAAATATTCTCGTCGATCAAACCAAAACGAATGATTTTCAGCCGTTTGGCACGGCAATGACAAAAATTACAGGTCGCAAAGTCGACCCTGCCTTTGAGGTTCATCTAGCGCTTTATCAAGCGCTTACGGGGCCAGAAGAAGAACAAAAAGCCTACAAGCAAGTCGACCCTAACTTCTTTGACTTAATCATCATTGACGAGTGCCACCGTGGTAGTGCTTCAGAAGACAGCGCTTGGCGTGAAATTCTTGAATACTTTAGCAGTGCGACTCAAGTCGGTTTGACGGCAACACCAAAAGAGACCGATGAAGTATCTAACATCGAGTACTTTGGCGACCCAATTTATACCTACTCTCTTAAAGAAGGTATTGAGGATGGCTTCTTAGCTCCTTATAAGGTCGTTCGTGTCGACATTGATGTGGATGTCCAAGGTTGGAGGCCAACTAAAGGGCAAACTGACAAAAATGGCGAAGTTATTGAAGATCGAATCTACAACCAAAAAGATTTTGATCGCACTATGGTTATTGATGAGCGTACCGAGCTTGTCGCACAAACCATCACCAACTATCTGAAACGTACCGACCCAATGGCCAAAACCATCGTGTTCTGTAATGACATCGATCACGCTGATCGCATGCGCCGTGCGTTAGTAAACCTGAATCCAGAACAGGTTAAGAAGAACGATAAATACGTAATGAAAATTACGGGTGATGATGACATTGGCAAAGATCAGCTAGACAACTTCATCAATCCTAAGAAAAAGTACCCTGTTATTGCCACGACTTCAGAGTTAATGACGACGGGAGTTGATGCAAAAACCTGTAAACTAGTGGTACTTGATCAAGGTATTCAATCGATGACCAAGTTTAAGCAAATCATTGGTCGTGGTACTCGTATTGATGACCGTTATGGCAAGCTTTGGTTCACTATCTTGGATTTCAAAAAAGCGACAGAACTGTTTGCTGATGAACGCTTCGACGGAACACCAGAACGCGTGAAGGTCACTACGCCAGAGCAGTTCGAAGATGAAGAAGATTTAGATGACATCATCGACGGCGTTGATGATGTCGATGCTGAGAACCCATTCGGTGATGAAGACATTGATCTTGATTCAATTCAAGAACCAGAGGCTACCTATGGCGAAGGTTCAGGAAGCTCCCCTGAAAGTACAGGCGGTGCAGACGATTGGGATGATGAGAATCGAGTTCGCAAATTCCATGTGAATGGAGTTCCAGTAAAAGCGCTCGCTGAACGTGTCCAATATTACGATTCAGACGGTAAGCTTGTGACCGAGTCATTTAAAGACTACACCCGAAAAACCATGGTGAAACAGTTCTCCTCTTTAGATGAGTTCACCAAGCGTTGGAACGAATCTGACCGCAAGCAAGCCATTATCGATGAGCTAGCCGAAGCAGGTATTCTATGGGAAGCACTAGAAGACGAAGTGGGTAAAGACATGGACCCATTCGATATGATTTGCCATGTCGTTTACGACCAACCCGCTTTAACTCGTAAAGAACGTGCCGATAACGTGAAGAAGCGTAACTACTTCACTAAATATGGTGATACAGCGCAGCAGGTACTGAACAACCTCCTTGATAAGTATGCCGATGAAGGTGTGCAGGAGATCGAAAACATCCACGTTCTTAAAGTGAAACCTTTCGATGAAATGGGCAGACCGTTAGAAATCATTAAGAAAGGCTTTGGTGGCAAACCGCAATATTTAGAAGCGGTTAATGAACTGGAAGCTGCTATCTACCAATCTGCTTAACAATATTCACACCGTGTAGATACGGAAACCTTTAAGGCCGCTAATTTAGCGGCCTTTTTTGTCTTCATCGGAGAGATCCAGTTCAGATGAGAGTAGTGCAAGCTGATCGGCTAACATTCCGCTTATGCAGTTGTGATCAATATATCTAGGTAAAATATTGCCTAAGTTGAGGGCTTGGTAGTCAGGGTGTTCAAACAGTACTTGTAAATACTTATTAAGGCGCTCTTCGGGCGTCGAATCACGCTTTAGCTGCTTTTTGATGTTTTGACCAAGCTTACGGATATTCTCTTTGTCTGTTTCTTTAAAATCGTCGTTATCATTGAGCTCTTCATAGAGTACATCAGCAAACCGATGATGGCTCCAACCTAATGCGTCTAAAGTATTTTGAATCTGTTTTTGCTTTTGTTTTGTAGTTGTCCCCATAGTTCCCCAACCCCTTAGTTAATATTACCTGGTCTTAGCGAAGACACATTAATAACGATATTTTTAAGGATAAAATCATGACTAAATCAAAAGCACCAATGACACCAGAAGCCGCTGCTCGCATTCAAGGTAATGCCGCAAAACAAAACGGCGGGCAAGTTCCTAAAGGCGACTTTGCTGGCCGAGCTCAACGCGCAGCTGCTCACAACCAAAAACAAGGGAAATAGGAGTTCATTATGAATAAACCAGCTTCAAGTACACCAAAAGGTGGCGTTAAGCCGAATCCAAATTACCCAAGCACGACGGGCAAACCATCGGGCGGTGGTCGCGGAAACACACCTAAGCGCTAATAATTAAAGGAGGGGTAGCATAATGCTGCCTCTCCTTTTATGAGCATCTGTTAGCGTGTTGCTTGAATGTGCGAAGAAATATAGCCTGATCTGATTTGTAGTCTGAATATGCCACATCATTTTCTGTTTTTTCTAATGCGCATAAACAAGCTTCCCGTTTACTCTCATACCAACTTACCGACACCATATTTTTGCTAGAATTCACGCAAGTATCGACAATCGCGTATTCCACTTCGAGAGGATACCTTTCTTTGTCTAACCCACTTTCAACAGCGTAACCCCCTAGGGCTCCAACCAGTAAAGCGGAGCTAGCAGAAACGAGCTTTCGCTTGCTGAACTTAAACCCTTTAAAACTCTTCTCACACTCTGAACACGATATGTTTTCTGCAAATTCAATCTCATTGTCCTTCTGGCAACGAGGGCATTCTATTTTCATTATTTAGCCAACTGTATTTATGATTATGATTTTATAAGTTCAGGCTATAGATTAATGAATCTTATATCTATGGTTTCATAGAACTAACTTCATTTTTTTTGACCTGGTTCTGTTATAATTCGCCACAAATTTCAGTTGTTTAAAAGTAGAAAACCATGTCTATCAGTTCAGTTATCAAATCCATTCAAGACATCATGCGTAAAGATGCCGGTGTCGACGGCGATGCGCAGCGCCTTGGCCAAATGTCTTGGCTACTTTTCCTTAAAGTATTCGACGCTCAAGAGGAAGAGTTAGAACTAGAACTGGACGACTACAAGTTCCCAATCCCAGAGCAATACCTATGGCGCAACTGGGCGCAAGATGCAGAAGGCATTACGGGTGATGAACTGCTTGAATTCGTTAACGAC
Source organism: Vibrio sp. ECSMB14106 (assembly GCF_000972265.1). Taxonomy (NCBI): domain Bacteria; kingdom Pseudomonadati; phylum Pseudomonadota; class Gammaproteobacteria; order Vibrionales; family Vibrionaceae; genus Vibrio; species Vibrio sp. ECSMB14106. The sequence goes on from NZ_LAUM01000038.1 coordinate 24,820, forward strand.
GACCTGTTCTACAAACTGAAGAACCTAACCGCGCCAGTTGATCTAAACCCCCGTGGCTTTGTTGCCAAAGAAGCATTTAGCGATGCCTTCAACTACATGAAAAACGGCACGCTACTGCGCCAAGTGATCAACAAGCTCAACGAAATAGACTTTACTGACTCTTCAGAGCGTCACTTGTTTGGTGATATCTACGAGCAAATTTTAAAAGATCTGCAAAGTGCAGGTAATGCGGGTGAGTTCTATACGCCTCGTGCTGTTACACGCTTCATCGTTAACCGCTTAGACCCTAAGCTAGGCGAAGCCATTATGGACCCTGCAACGGGTACAGGGGGCTTCCTTGCATGTTCGTTTGACCATGTGAAAGACAACTACGTGAAAACGGCAGCGGATCACCAAACACTGCAAAAGCAGATCCACGGTGTCGAAAAGAAACAACTGCCACACCTACTGTGTATCACCAACATGATGCTGCACGGCATTGAAGTACCTGTGCAAATCAAACACGGCAATACACTGAACAAACCGCTTTCAAGCTGGGACAGTAACATTAACGTGATTGCAACCAACCCTCCGTTTGGTGGCACAGAAGAAGACGGCATTGAAAAGAACTTCCCAGCCGAAATGCAAACTCGTGAAACGGCTGATTTGTTCCTACAGCTGATCATAGAAGTGTTAGACGAAGGTTCAGAAATGCAAAATGGCGGTCGAGCAGGCGTAGTACTGCCAGATGGCACATTGTTTGGTGAAGGCGTTAAAACCAAAATCAAAAAGATGCTGACCGAAGAATGTAACCTGCACACCATTGTGCGTTTACCTAATGGCGTGTTTAACCCATACACAGGCATCAAAACTAACATTCTGTTCTTCACCAAAGGTAAGCCAACCAAAGACGTATGGTTCTACGAGCACCCATACCCAGAAGGCGTGAAGAACTACAACAAGACCAAACCAATGAAGTTTGAAGAGTTCCAGCAAGAGATCGATTGGTGGGGCAATGAAGAAGACGGTTTTGCTAGCCGTGTAGAGAACAATCACGCATGGAAAGTGCCAATCGCCGACATCATTGAGCGTAACTTTAACCTAGATATTAAAAACCCTTATCAAGGTGAAGTGGTAAGTCACGATCCAAAAGAGTTATTAGAGAGCTACCAACAGCAGCAGCAAGAGATCTCACAGCTTCGTAATCAGCTGAAAGACATTCTAGGTGAAGCCCTGAATTCGTCTGTGGGCGGTGCTGAATAATGAGTGTAGAACAGACCTTTATGAATCAGTTGATCACCGACAACATCGACATTTGGACTTCAACAGTGAAAACCAAGTCCGCCTCTGGTCGTGGTAGTAGTAAAAAGCGTGAGCTTTATGGCGTGAAGAAACTGCGTGAGTTGATCTTGGAATTGGCCGTGCGCGGTAAGTTAGTGCCTCAAGACCCAACGGATGAGCCTGCATTGGTATTGCTTGAACGAATTGCGGAAGAAAAAGCGCAGTTGGTGAAAGATAAGAAGATTAAGAAACAAAAATCATTCGGAGAAGTTCGAGATGATGAAGCTTTATTCGAATTACCTTTAGGTTGGCAATGGACTCGATTATCTGAGTTATCGGAAATCGGACCTAGAAATAGCGATGTAGAAGATGAGTCTGAAGCATCATTCGTTCCTATGCCGATGATATCAACCAGCTATAAAGGTGAACATGGCTCTGAAGTGAGAAGCTGGAAAGATATTAAAAAAGGCTACACTCACTTTCGTGACGGTGATATTGCACTAGCGAAAATAACGCCTTGTTTTGAAAATAGCAAAGCAGCTGTGTTTTCTGACCTAAAAAATGGTGTAGGAACAGGAACAACAGAGCTTCACGTTGCTAGACCTATTTCAGGAGCTCTTGAACCTTTATTTGTGTTGCTATATCTGAAAGCGCCAATGTTTCTTAAAGTGGGTGAGACCCAAATGACGGGTTCCGCTGGTCAGAAGCGTGTCCCTAAAGATTTTTTTGCAGGTAACCCATTACCTTACCCTCCACTTAAAGAACAAAAACGCATTGTCGCCAAAGTCGATGAACTCATGACACTCTGCGACCAACTAGAGCAACAAACCGAAGCCAGCATTGAAGCACATCAGGTGTTGGTTACAACGCTGTTAGACACGTTAACCAACTCTGCTGATGCCGAAGAGCTAATGCAAAACTGGGCACGAATCAGCGAGCACTTCGATACCTTGTTCACCACCGAAGCGAGCATCGACCAGCTAAAACAAACCATCCTGCAACTGGCAGTCATGGGTAAGCTTGTCCCACAACACCCAAGTGATGAACCCGCGGCAAAGTTGCTTGAGCGTATTGCGGAAGAAAAAGCGCAATTAATCAAAGATAAGAAAATTAAAAAGCAGAAAGCACTGCCACCGATTGCTGATGATGAAAAGCCGTTTGAACTGCCGAATGGATGGGAGTGGTGTCGTTTTGGTGAGCTTGGATATGACTTAGGTGGTGGGACTCCATCAAAAGGTAACTCTGAATATTGGGGAGGTAGTATTCCGTGGGTATCTCCGAAAGATATGAAAAGAGATTATATCGAATCGGCGATCGATAGCGTTACAGAGAAAGCCGTATTGGAAACGACAATTAAACTTATTCCAGAAAAAAGTCTACTGATGGTAGTTAGGGGAATGATACTCGCACATTCTTTCCCTGTAGCTCTCACTAAAAAGCCAGTAGTAATTAATCAAGATATGAAAGCTCTTATTTACAATTATATTGAGCCAGAGTTTCTGCTCGTTGTAATGAAAGGAATAAAGAATGAGATGGTCGACTTGGTAGACCGTTCTTCACATGGTACTTGCAAATTGGTGTCTGACAAGTTGTGGAGTGTAGTGCTTGCAGTCCCTCCTTTAAGTCAACAAAGACAAATAGTTAAAAAAGCTAATGAACTATTGGGTATTTGCGAAAAACTTAAAGGTAGCTTAAAAGAGTCTCAAACAACACAACTACACCTTACTGATGCTATTGTTGAACAGGCTGTTTAGAGCCCGAAGGATATTTTTATGTTTAAGAGAATCAAACTTACCAATTTTAAAGCGTGGCGTGAGTCAGGAGATGTCAACCTTGCCCCAGTGACTCTTTTACTTGGTGAAAACTCAACGGGTAAATCTAGCCTGTTACAGAGCTTACTTTTGATGAAGCAAACAGCTACTTCTCCTGATAGAACGATTCACTTAAACCTCGGTGGAGATGAGGTAAATGACTATGTGGACATGGGGGCATTTGAAGATCTATTAACGAAAGATCCTGAAAACCGGAAAATCTCTATTGAAATGGATGTTGACGGAAGACAAGGGCGCAGCTTTCTAAAAATTGACTATGCTCAGGATTCCAAAAAAAGTCCGGTAATCGACCAACTCCAACTTAGTAAGGATAGTGATAATTGGTTCAGAGCTCAGCGTTCTGACAAAGGCGCTTTTAATATTTATTTGCCAAATGAGACTCGAACTAGCCTGAAAAGTAGAGAGTATTCGCCTGAGCGTGGTGTGTCATTTTCTAAAGATGCAATTTACGATTTAGGACCAATTGGAAGTGACGTAGAAGATATCAGCCTGTCGGTATTAAGAGATCTTGAAGCCGTCTCTTATTTAGGCCCTCTCAGAAGCAAGCCTAGAAGAACGTATATATGGAATAGAACTCGCCCAGGAATCATCGGAGTCGATGGTAGCGAGGCCGTTTTTGCATTGTTAGCTAGTAATAATACATCAGGCAAAAAGAGCGATGGCTTAGTTGAAGCGGTATCAAAGTGGCTCAAAAAAATGCGCATCGCCGATAGGCTTGAGGTCAAACATATTGGTGCAGGTAACTACAACATACTTGTTCATCGAGATGGTGTAGCGGCAAATCTAATTGATGTTGGTACAGGTGTGTCGCAAGTGCTTCCTGTGCTTGTATTGGCATATTTCGCACCAGAAAAGTCAACGATTATCTTAGAAGAACCTGAAATCCATTTGCATCCTCTGGCTCAGTCATTACTTGCTGAGTTATTCTTGGAAGTCAGCTTAGAACGTGATGTTCAATTTATCGTTGAGACACATTCTGAGCACTTATTCAGACGTATGCAAACTCTGGTTGCAACCCAAAAGGCGAAGCCAGATCAGTGTGCATTGTATTTTGTTGAACGAAAGAATTCAGATGCGGTGTTGAAAACATTGAGTATGGATAAATATGGGCGACTAGAAGAATGGCCTAAAAACTTTTTCGGTGATGCTACTGGTGAATTGAGAAAGCAAGCTCAAGAAACGATGCAACGAATAAAAGCAGAGCGAGCGAGACAATGAGCAGACATGTAGTTGATACCAACGTGCTTATTGTAGCCAGTGGAGAGCACCCTGAATCCCCTTTTCGCTCTGAAAATCACCCCGTTGAAGACCCTCTGGAAGCAGAAAAAGTATTTGAATGGCTAGTATTATTTGAGTTAGGAACTGACCGGATGGTGGTCGATAGTGATTGGGAAATCATTACTGAGTACTCAAATAAGCTTACGGAGCAAGATTATGGCCAACGTGTATTGTTCGAAAAAATGGCGAGAAATGAAATTGACTACGTAGGTCTTGAGTGGGTTGATGACCCTGCGGCCGTTGATAAAGCTGCTGCACTAGATGAACCATTAAAAACCGTTGTACACGATCTAGCTGATACTAAAATAGTAGCGGCATGTCTTAAAGCAAATGAAGAACAACCAGAATATACGATTGTTAATGCTTGCGACACAGATTGGTATGATTGGGAGTCTGAATTGTTAGATGCAGGTGTCAATGTTGAGCAAATTATCGATGTTTGGCTCAGAGAAAAGTGGCGTCAACATCATGGACGATGAGTTTTTCCGATTTCCTCATACTCCACACATTGCTTGGTTAGGCGATAGGGAACCTAGGGGTGATAAACTATTGCCACCATTAGAAGTGGAATCTTTTTTATCTTCAGAGCTAGTTGTTGAGGAGAAAGTCGATGGGGCTAATGTGGGTTTCTCGATTGATCAGCATGGTGAATTAAGAGCACAAAATCGAGGAGCTTGGATAGATAAAGGTGTAGGTGGTCAGTTTAAGCACCTGTGGAAATGGATAAAGCAATATGAGTATCAACTAAAATTAGCTCTTGATAGCGATCTAATACTGTTTGGTGAATGGTGTTATGCCGAGCACTCAATTGGTTACGAAAAGCTACCAAATTGGTTTATTGGATTTGATCTTTATAGTCGTTCAGCAGGTAAATTTTATTCTGTTAAAAGAAGGAATAAGGTTCTAGCGACTATAGGTATTCCCATTGTTTCACCGTTGGTTCAAGGTAGATTTAGTGTCAAAGACTTGAAATTGATGCTAGACCAACCGTCATATTATGGTGCTAATAAGATTGAAGGTATTTATTTGAGGAAAGATAAAGGGAACTGGCTTGAGAAAAGAGCTAAATTAGTTAGGGCTGACTTTACTCAAACCATTGACGAACACTGGTCTCGTAAGCCTCTGATTCCAAACAAAATCCAGTATTAAAATAGAGAGGGAGAGGTAATGGCAAATTTATTTTTTTCGTACTGTCATGTTGATGAAGAGCTACGAAATGAATTAGAAGTCCACCTTGCTATGCTAAAAAGGCAAGGGCTGATTACTACGTGGCATGATCGCCGGATTGTTGTTGGTTCTGAAATTGACCAAGATATTAGTCAAAATTTAGAAGATTCAGATGTAATTCTTCTTTTGGTGAGTGCTCACTTCTTGGCTTCAAATTATTGCTATGAAAAAGAAATGGCTAGAGCCCTAGAAAAGCACGAACTCAGGGAGGCAAAAGTGATTCCTGTCATTTTACATCCGTGTGATTGGCATCATGCACCCTTTGGAAAGCTATTGGCTACGCCCACCGATGGAAAGCCTGTAACAATGTTTGCTAATCAACAAGAAGCATTCACAATTATCGCAAAACAGATCAGAGTGGCAGTTGATGCACTAACAGTTAGTTCCACCTCTCAAGGCGTTACTAGCTCCATTAGCCCTCAAGCTCCTGCCAATTCACAAAGCGTAGCTTTACCGCGTTCGAGTAATATGCGCTTGAAACAAGAGTTTAGTGATCATGATAGAGATTGCTTTTTGGAAACAAGTTTTGACTACATAGCTCGTTATTTTGAAGGCTCTTTAGAAGAACTAGGTAATCGGAACCCGCAGATACAAGTTCGTTTTAAGCAAATTACCTCGACACGTTTTTGTGCTTATATTTATGAAAATGGCAGTCAGAAGAGCGTGTGTAATATTTGGTATGGTAGTGGGCACTTTGAGCGCAATACTATTTGTTATTCAAGTTCTGAGAATGATAACAGTATGAATGATTGGCTAAGTGTTGAAAATGATGGTCTTTCATTGTACTTAAAAGCTAGCGGAATGAATTTTTATCGAACAAGTGACACGGAAGAACAACTTACGCAGCAAGGTGCAGCAGAATACTTTTGGTCGTCTTTTCTTCATTCTCTACAGTGATCTGCTTCCATACATATTACAGTTTAAATTTGCATTAGTGGGAATATCAGCGAAACTAAAACTTAGACATTCTAAGTTTTAGTGGTGGCATGTGAAAACGGACATTCAACTTTACCCTGACGAATCGCTCGAAAGCTTCTTGTTGCGCTCATCGCAAGAGCAAGGCTACGAGCGATTTTCTCATTTCGCCGAAGATATCTGGTTCGACACCATGGATCAGCATGAGGCGATTGCTGGTGCTTTCCCCTTAGAGCTCGAACGAGTCAATATCTACCACGCTCAAACTACAAGCCAAATGCGAGTGCGGGTTCTTATCCATCTTGAGAACCAATTAAAGCTCAACAACTTTGGTGTACTGCGCTTAGCGCTATCACATTCAAAAGCTCAATTCTCTCCGCAATACAAAGCTGTTCATAGATTTGGTGTTGACTACCCTTATGCTTTTCTTCGCAAACGCTTCACGCCTATTTGCCCTCTGTGTGTTAACGAAGCACCCTACATTCGTCAGCAGTGGCAATTTATCTCTCACCAAGCTTGTGAACATCATGGCTGTAAGCTGATTCATCACTGCCCTGAGTGTAAGTCGAGGCTTGAATACCAAAGTACCGAGAGTATTAGCCAATGTGAATGTGGTTTCGAACTCCGAAACTCGCCAGTAGAAGATGCGCCAGAGGTTGAGGTATTAGTTGCTCAATGGTTGTCAGGGAATGATTCAAAACCCTTGGGATTACTAAAAGGAGAAATGACGTTATCTGAGCGCTATGGCTTTTTACTTTGGTATGTAAATCGTTATGGCAATATCGATGACTTCAGTTTCGAATCATTCATCGAATACTGCGGCTCATGGCCAACGTCATTGTGGCAAGACTTCGATGTTTTGAAAGAGAAGACAGAGCTCGTCCGAGTAAAAGATTGGAAGAAGATGTTTTTCAATGAAGCTTTTGGTGCTCTGCTTAAAGATTGCCGTCAGTTACCCAGTCGGCAGTTGAGTCACAATATCGTGCTTACTCAGGTGTTAGCGTACTTTACACTGCTGATGGCAACAGTACCTTCAAGCGCGAAAGGAAATATCGGTGATGTACTGCTCAGCCCTCTAGAAGCTTCTACATTGCTCTCTTGCACAACGGATGAAGTGTATCGGCTGTATGAGTTTGGTGAGATTAAAGCCGCGATCAGGCCGCGAATGCATACAAAGATAGCGAGTCATGAATCGGCGTTTACTTTAAGAAGTGTCATCGAAACAAAGCTGACTCGAATGAGCTCTGAAAGTGATGGTTTAAGCGTGTATCTACCTGAGTGGTAATTATGACGAAATTAAGTGACTTATTGGCAATCGAAGACGAAGCAGTAAAGCAGATTACGCTAAAGAAGATGTTCATGCCCTATACGGAAGATGTCTGTGTTGAAGGGTGTGAAAAAGAAGCGTTGACGATCTTGCTCAATCTCAGTTCAAGCCATCAATCAGATAGGTGCTTGGATTGGTTGGATGTTGCCCGAGCTAAAAGGCATTTAAAAGCGGCTGAGAACCTAAAGGCGTCCCTTGATGAAATCAAATGGTTCCACACTCATAATCTCAAGTTTCCAGACTGCCGAGTTAAAGATCAGCGGATAATTGCACAACCTCTTGCTACAACCGAGGCGTTTATCTCAAGCTCAGTATTAGAGCAAAGCTTGGGGTGGGGGCATAACTCCGCGGTGTATCGCCATACATTGTGGTTATTGAATCCTTTCCGCTGGCAATCACAGTCCGTGAGTCTTCTTTCACTTGTTCAGCAAGAAACCCCTGTTTGGGTTGAGCTGCTCAAAGAATTTGGTTTAGGTGCTAATTCACTTGCTCGCTTAAAACACACAATTGAAGAACAACTTCCTGAAAATAGTTTTCCTGACAGTGTCAGTACTTACAGCAAGCAACTACGGTTTCCATGGGGGGATGATTATGTTTCGGTGACCCCAGTGGTCAGTCATGCCATCCAAAGAGAGTTAGAAGTGAGATCGAGAAGTCGAGAAAGCAAGCTCAGCTTTGTGTCTTCATCGCTGCCAAACTCGGCAAGTATCGGGAATCTGTGTGGCAGTTTAGGTGGGTATATGAAAGTCCTAAATTACCCGCTAGACGTCAAACCAGCGCAGGGTGGGACGTTAACTGAAAGTCGCAAAAAGAGTGGCCGCTACTTTGATGACTATCAGGTAAATAACGCCAAAATTTGTCAGGTGTTAAATCACTTAATTGGATCAGAACCATCAAAAACACAGAAGCAAAGGGAGAGCGCTCGTAAGGTTAGAAGTAAGATATTGCGAAAGCAGATAGCCCTGTGGATGCTGCCATTAATTGAGTTAAGAGATATTGTTGATGCTGACCCTAATCAACAGCAATTGGAACATGATGACACTTTGGCTCAAGCCTTTTTGGCGCTACCAGAATCAGACCTAGGCTCCTTAGCTAGTGAGTTTAACCGTCGCTTACATCTCGCGTTTCAAAATAATAAGTTTGCCGCAAAGTTTGCTTATCACCCTAAGCTAATGCAGGTCGTCAAAGCCCAAATCGTATGGATACTTGAACAGCTCAGTAAACCAAATGGCAATGAAGATAAGGTAACGGGTGAGCAGTATATCTATTTGTCATCAATGAGAGTGCAAGATGCGGTCGCAATGAGTAGCCCATATCTGTGTGGTGCTCCTTCTTTGGCGGCTATTTGGGGGTTCATGCACCATTACCAAAGAGAGTTTAATAAGCTAGCTAATTGTGATTCCCTGTTTGAGTTTTCGAGTTTCTCTTTTTATGTTCGAAGTGAGAACATTCAACCGACGGCCAAGCTTACCGAACCCAACTTAGTCGCTAAAGCACGAACGGTTTCTAACGCGAAGCGACCAACTATTCGTAGTGAACGATTGGCAGACCTAGAAATAGACCTAGTTATCAGAGTCCATAGTGACAGCCGAATTTCAGATTTTAAGTCCGCACTTAAAACGGCACTTCCCGTTGCTTTCGCCGGAGGGGCATTATACCAACCACAGCTATCGACGCAGATTGAGTGGCTTAAGACATTTACCAGCAGGAGTGAGCTTTTCCATGTCTTAAAAGGGTTACCAGCATACGGGCGATGGTTATATCCAAGTGAAAAACAGCCGAGTGATTTTGATGAGCTAGAAAGTTTAATCACTAAAGACGCTGATAACTTACCAGTTTCTATTGGCTACCATTTGTTAGAACGTCCAACTAAACGGTGCAACTCAATCACTGGTTGTCACGCTTATGCAGAGAATGCGATGGGACTTGCTCAGCGAGTTAACCCCATAGAAGTACGTTTTAGTGGAAGAGATCACTTTTTAAACCACGCCTTTTGGTCGATAGAATGCAGTAGCGAAACTATTCTTATAAAAAACTATAGGGATTAATCGTTTATGGAACTTTGCACTCAGCTGAACTACGTTCGATCACTCTCTGCTGGCAAAGCATATTTCTACCATCTTTCGAAAAGTGGTGAGATGTGTCCCCTTGAAATTGATAGAACTAGGTTGCGCGCACCAAAAGGTGGTTATGCAGAAGCGTATAAAGGGGGCAAGTTCGTAGCAAAGAATGTTGCTCCACAAGATTTAGCTCACTCCAATCCTCAGTTCATCGAAGAGTGTTATGTCAAACCTGGGATTGATGATATCTACTGTGCATTCCCGCTTCGAATTCGAGCCAATTCTCTAACCCCAGATATCTGTAGTGACGATGAAGTGCGCAGTAAGCTTTCGTTACTGGCTAATACTTATAAAGAGCTCAATGGCTATCAGGAGTTAGCTCATCGATACGCGAAGAATATACTGCTTGGCCGTTGGCTTTGGAGAAACAGGGAGTGTCGAAAATTGTCGATAGAAGTGACCACCAGTGATTCACAAACCTTGATTATAGAAAACGCAACAAGGCTTTCTTGGTATGGTCATTGGGATGAGGCTTCAGCAGAATGCCTAGAAAAGCTCACAGCCTATTTGATGCGAGCGCTATCTGACCCAACCGAATATTTCTACATGGATGTCAAAGCTAAAATTGGAGTTGGTTGGGGAGATGAGGTTTACCCAAGCCAAGAGTTTTTAGATAGCCGAGAAGATGGTGTTCCGACTAAGCAGTTAGCTACCGTCGAACTATTGAACGGAAAGGAAACCGTTGCGTTTCATGGTCAAAAAGTTGGAGCCGCGTTGCAATCGATTGACGATTGGTGGCATGAAAACGCAGATAAACCATTAAGAGTGAACGAATATGGGGCAGATCGAGAATACGTTATAGCAAGGCGACATGTTGTGCATGGAAACGATTTCTACCAACTGCTCAGAAATACAGAGAACTGGATTGAAAGTATGACAGCGTCTCAAACCATCCCAAATGATGTGCACTTCATCATGTCTGTCTTGATCAAAGGCGGCCTCTTTAATTGTTCCAAAGCGAAGTAAGGGATAGATATGACTAAGCGTTACTATTTCTTAATAAGTTACATACCTGCACAAGCCGACAATGAGCTATTAGCAGGGCGTTGTATATCCCAAATGCACCTGTTTATGGTCAATAACCAACAAGCAATGAATAGGATTGGCGTGATCTTTCCTGATTGGAATGAATCTACAGTTGGCCAAACCATTGCCTTTGTTGCTGAAGATAAAGAGGCGATGATTGGGCTCTCTTTTCAGCCTTATTTTTCTTTGATGATAAATGAGGGTTTATTTGAGGTATCTAGTGTTTGTGAGGTGCCAGACACTGCGGTAGAGGTGAGGTTTGTCCGTAACCAAACGATTGGAAAAAACTTTTTGGGTTCTAAGAAACGCCGAATCAAGCGTAGCATGGCGAGAGCCGAACTATCTGGTGTTGAACCATCATTACCAGAAACTAACGAAGATCGTGTAATAGATAGTTTTCATCGAATTCCCGTTTCTAGTGGCTCATCAGCGCAAAATTATATTTTATTTATCCAAAAGGAGTTTCATGGTGAGTGTGTTGCCGCAAATTTTAATAGTTATGGTTTAGCCACCAATCAAGAAAGAAGAGGAACAGTTCCCGACTTACGCTTTTAACCTTTTTTTGTAAGCCCTTTTCCAGAGAAGTAAATACAAGGACTTACAGAACTAAGAAGAAAAAGGGTATTTTGGTGAATTGTGACTTAAAGCACGCGGAGTCAGATGGTTAGAGACTATATTCTAAAGTGTCCTGCCGCATAGGCAGCTAATAATTTATGACGGTTTGCAAAGAGACAAAAGTAATCGTATCCTGCCGCATAGGCAGCTAAGAATAGGCCAGGAAGAAAGCAACCAACCTGCTGAACAAGCAGCTAATAATCAAACCATCATGTTTAGGCTTGATGGTTTTTTGTTTTGTGGGGTTAGTTTGGCACAAGGCTGTGAATGAATGCTGCGTATTCCTGATGGTGGGAGCCGTGGTGATTGTCATAAGAAGGCTTTGTTAGAACCCCTTTGCCTTCAGTAATATAGCTGCGTATTACTTTGCGTGGTTCGGATTCGCGCCAGGTGATATTGAATGCGGCAAAAGTAGGGAAAAAACAGATGTCAGAGTAATCAGGAATATTGTCATGAATCCACCACGCCAGCGCTTGCCAGTGGCCTGTTTCGTCATAATAAGGAATAAAAGAATTCACTACGATACAAGTTGTAGCCCCTAATAGGCCATCTTTATCCCTGTAATCCCAAATATGACCACCATAGTTTTTATCATTTGATGCGCAATTATACTTCTTTTCATTTCCTACGTTATTAACTAGTGGTGAACGATAGCCAGAACGAATGCTGATCCTGCCAAATTTATTACTTATTGGTTCTAGTATCTTCTGGCAAAGGTTTCTACCCGATTCAAGAGCTATGTCAGGATAATCCGGAACATTGGTTAGCTGCTCAATTTGTGCTATTTCAGAGTGAAGAAAGTCCCTCATAAAAAAGGAAGGAGATAGGCGCACGCGCCCGAGTTTTTCTAGGTTGGCTACCGTAGTCGGAGTTTTCATACTTGAACCTTTTTAACCTGTCCTGTTTTCTAGTGAAAGATCTTGTTTTCATACTCTCGTACATGAACTTCAACAACACTCCAAATGCGCACACTTTCACCCTTAACATCAAATACTTTCGCATGATTGTGTGGGGCGATACTTTTCATTTGATTGAAGTTGGGTAGGAAAGTTTTCATGTCTAGAAGTTGGTTCTGAAGCATCGTGATAGTTATAGGAGAGTAGCCTTTACGCTCTAGGGTTAAATAAGCATTAAGGATGCGACTATTGATTTGGTCTTGATGCAAAGCCCAGCGTTCCAGTCGGTGTCTCACTTTATCTTTTTCATCGAGATATTCTTCGGACAATGTTTTAGGTGCCTGAGCATGCAGGGTTTCAATATTAGTTTTGATTGGCTGTACCGCAGGCTCTTTTGGATGGGGAGTAGCTTTTACAATCCACTTCCTAACCCAAGTAATGAGTGTTTTTAACATGGTAGGAATCCCAACTTTCTGACTGTTATAAAGATAGTTGGGATCTTTTAATTTGTCTGTCTAATGACGCCTTTTCACCAGTATTAGAATTGACGAAATTATGAACTTTGTTTATCTTTATATGAACACGACTGACTCACTCACGATACGTGAACTCTAGTATAAGTAGTCAAGGCAACCAAACGGTAGAAGACTAGGGGCAGCTCCCATTGCTAGTTGATGAGACCTCAATAGAGCCATTGTGAATCCTAATTGAAGCGCTCCCAAAAGGGAGGCTTCGCTGGCTGTCTTGTGCTAAAAAGACACTCAGCATGTAATTAGGATATTACTATGCCTGTAAAAACACTCCATACTTCCTCTGAAGCAAAGAAATACTACAAAAGTATCTCCTACGAAACATTATTGGCTAGTTGGCTATTACAAGACGGCTGGGAAGTCTTTATGCCGATGATCGATCATGGAATGAAGACTGATGTACTGGTTTCTGATGGGAATAAGTTCTATCGAATTCAAGTGAAATCGGTAGAGTGCTTTGATGAAAACACCGTTGTTACTGACCAATGGCAGAATACACAGATTGATTATGTAATATATTTCTCAAGATGTTCAAATTGGGGATATATTGCGCCGCCCTTTAAGGGAAAGAGGAGGGTTAATCACCCCGAGCATGTAAGATTTCACCAACACCCCAAAAACTTCTTAAAAGCTTTTGGTCGAGCTTAGTAAACTCTATTCAGGGTGAAAACCGTGACGAGCTTTGTCGGCACTATTGTACTGACTCGTCTCTGCTCCTTTCAAAGTTAGCCGACTTATCAGATACTTTTTACGGGCGAGTATTTGACCTATTTTTTCGGCCCTTCTCCGCTTTGTTGAGTCATAACGCAATAATTCTGACTTCTACCATACTGACTAATAACCCTTTTTTAGTCAGCATGGATGGATCCTATTTTGACCCAGTTACTTTCTCAGCTTTTACATATCCAGGGGCAGGCAATCCAGTCGATTAAGGTCGATGAATCCACTCAAACTGTTGACGTTTACTGTCGTCGAGACAGACGATTTAAAGTGACTGACCCAAAATCTAACCAAGCTTGCACCGTCAATACTTACGTTTCTCGAGCTATTTATGACTTGCCGATAAGTGGCCGGTGTTGTCGAATTCATATTGAGCTTGCGCAGGTCCGTACAACCGAAGGTGAGCGACGTATTGAAGAGTGTGACTTTGTTGAAAAAGGCGTACGTTATTCCAAACGATTCTGTGAACAAATTAGTGGTTTGTGCCGTCATATGCCCATCAGTGTGATTGCGAGACACTATGGACTTCGCTGGGAAACAATTAAGAATATTGACAAGGCGTCGCTGCATCGAGCGTTGCCACCCTCTGAGCCGTCCAAACTCCGTGGATTAAAACGGATTGGCGTTGATGAAGTCGCAAAAGCCAAAGGGCACGACTATATGACAGTGGTGTATGACATGGATAACGGCCAATTGATTTGGGTCGAGCATGGTCGTACACACCGCGTTCTTGAAGCCTTTCTCACACAACTTACCGAACAAACTGCCCAAGGGATTCAGGCCGTTGCAATGGATATGGGGAAGGCTTATCAAAAAGCCGTCAGAGAAAATCTGCCGAATGCTGACATCGTTTTTGACCGATTCCATGTCGTCCAACAATATAGCCAACTCATTCGACGAGAGCGTTCGTATGAGTTCAAAAAAGCGCTCTGTAGAGAAGATAAAACGCTGATTAAAGGCTCGCTTTACCTTCTATTGAAGAATCCAGAAAGGCTGTCTGAAAACCAAACGGACAAACTGAAAATGTTACTCAAAGCCAATCGCCGTCTGAGTGAAATCTACGTTCTTAAAGAGCAGCTAAAAAGTATCTGGCGAGCGGAAACCTATCGACAAATGACTTATCGTTTAGACGCTTGGTGTCAGTTAGCCAATGCCACAAGAATAATGAGCGTGCAAGGTTTTGTATCCATGCTTCAAGACCATAAAGAAGGCATCTGTAACTTTGCAAAGTATGACCGATTAACCAGCGCCATAATCGAAGCTGGCAATGTATCAATAGGATTGTTGCGCAGAAGAGCACGAGGGATCAGAGATACCGAATACTTCAAACTGAAGATCAAACAGCTTTCAGTACCTGAGGTGAATTCAATGTTATACCCTTCTGTCAAGCTCATCTAAGCGGAGAAGAGCCCTTAATCTAATCAAAACGCTATGTTCTCTTCAGTTTAAAATAATCAGCAACTGGAAGGAACATAGCGTTTTTGATAGGTGCTTTAGTAGCATTTGTTGGCATCGAGAAGAGTTGGGTTTTCTCTTGTTTGATCATTCCACTGATAACGAGCGGTATAGCAAATCGAGTTCCCTTTGTCTTCTACTTTGCCATCGGAGATGTAATCTGCTCCTACCTTGCCAATGATTACGGAAGTAACAGTAAACTGGCCTCGGTTGATGGCTCTTAGCTGGTCGGTTTGTTCAATCCATTTTTGATTGTGCGCCAAGTAACTGAGAGCCATATCCGAGTTTACCGTTTTCAGTTTTTCACTACTGATATAACTCGAGTAGGTGAAGTAGCTGGCAGCAAAGGTGATGCATATAAAACCGATGGTTACTTTGCTCATGATTAGCCAAAGATGTAAGCGACTGTTAGAGCCGACTGGTTGTTTTGATTAATTAAGCAAACAAGAGTTGGGTTTAGAACTTCTTCATCACCGGCTTGCTCGAGCTTCCATTCTTCAATCGCTACTGGTACAGCAACTTCTTTAATCCAGCGGAACATACTCAGTGGTCCACCTTTAATTGCATAGCCTGCCGATTTCTCTACGAAGGTACTCCACAGTGTTAACAGCTTCGAACCCTCCAAAGCGTTGTCATACATGTAGTAGTAGGTATTTGAAACCTCTTCATTATACTGATAGCCAGATGGTGGAGTGAACACTGTACAGTTATTACCGTAGATGCTGCGATTGCCGACTACACGGAATCGAGCCATGAGCTCCAAAAAAGACTCTTCGGTTTCGACAGGAGTAGGTTCTTCTGAGCGGCCAAGTTCGTTGTATTTGTTTGCAACCAACTCAAAAATTTCTCCTTCACCGCAGCTCATCACCTCTTCAATTGTGAGATTCGTTAAACCAAATGCTTTTGTCATATGGTCAAAGGATTGTTGTTTAAGTTTGGCTTCCATAGCTTCAAAAATTTCCGGAGTAACCAGAGCTTTATCACGAATATGTACGATATTCATAAATCACCTTTGTATCATTTATTAAGTCAGTAGTTATTTTGTGATTATAAGTACGATTGATAAGCAACTAGATGATATGCATCAATAATTGCAACCAAACCGATCTGTCATTTATCGAAATTGTATTCTTAATCGTTGGCGCTTTCTTTTTTTACTGCGACAATACCGCTTGTGTCCTTACCTCAAGTATGGATATAGCTTACAACCCAAGCGCTGGTCTGTACGAGTGAAGTTGAACACTTCATTAAGTGGCTTTCCCATACCAAAAGTTATCCGTAACTTTCTAATTTAAGTTATTGCTCTAAGAAGGTTATGTCCAAAAGTGTGTTACACACATACTCACTATGCCTGTGATCACCAAGGGATTCTGTCGTACCTTAATTACCAAGCGACTTT
>NZ_LAUM01000039.1:0-36185 GCF_000972265.1 Vibrio sp. ECSMB14106
TAAAGGTAGCGCCAAAAATTAACTATTGACGCCATAGTCTCTTGTTATACAAAATGTTACAGCTTATCCGCCAATTTCTTAAGGTAAGATTTGGCTAGTTCATTTTTACCTCGGCTTAACCACTTTATACACTCTAAAAGTTCCCAGATTAAACCTTGGTCACCATTTGTATATGCAGGAAAATCTTCGTGCTTTGGTGCTGGAGCATCGGTTAATCGTGACTCCACGGCACCCGTTTTATCAAATAGCACTTTGAAAGGTTTGGAGATATCAAAAGGTTCGCTTAGATCTAGGCAATGAATCTCTGTGCTGGTTAAGTCTGTGAAAATGTATTTTGTAAAGTAAGCATTCTCGTTATGAAATCCTTGATTGCGATAGAAAATTTCTTTACCACGCTCAAAAGCCGAAAAGCACTCTTGTATGGATTTATGGAATTCATTTTGAGTAAGAATCAAAATATCAGCGTCAGATACTCGGTCACCCTTACCTGCAGCCAATGAGCCTAGTAACACTGCGGCAACCACATTGTCTTCGGAAATAAACGCAGAACAAGCAGATTTAACCAGTTCTCTTTGAAGGGGAAGGTTTTCAAGGTTAAGTTCTTCTAAACTCACAGTTACCTCCGTTTGTATAACGCCGCATTAAGGTGTGACGCACGCTTGGCTACACTTGAGCGGAGCGAAACTGCCAAGCGTAAGGAATCACTCTTAAATGCTTTGTTATATTCAACTTTCGAAGAACTCTCGGATCTCTTTAACCAATGCTTCTGGTTTTTCTTCGATAACCAAATGTCCAGATTCAGGCACTGTAACTAACTTAGAGCCTTTAATTTTACTATGAAGTACGTGAGCTTGCTCAACAGGGATCCATTGATCTTCTTCACCCCACAAAATTAATGTGGGTACATCAAAGCTAGAGAATTTATCTTGAAATTCATCCGTATACTTTGAATCAGCTTGAGCTATTTGCCTATAAAAAGCTTTCTTACCTTCATCTCCAGACCAAGGGCGGAGAATACCGTCAATTGTTTCCTGAGATAATGGCTGATATGACGCTGTTTTTATGTATGCTTCAACGATTGCTGAATGGATGAAATCAGGCACTCCTGCAAAGGCTTCTTCATGCTTTTCAATATGTTTAAAAAATGGTGAGCCCCAAGGAGATAACGCAACTGGATCAATTACAACTATCTTTTTGTACTTTCGTTGATTCAGCAAGTAATTTCTCAGTACTGTCGTACCGCCGAAGTCATGCCCCACAATATAAGGTAACTCAAGCTGCCAATGACCTATTAATGAGTCTAATAGCTGATTTTGTATTTTTAAAGATACATCCGCATCACTTTTATCTGATTCACCATAACCAAGTAAATCAAAGTAGTAGACTGTATAGTGGCTCGAAAGTGCTTGAATCAAGTGCCTAAGGTTGAATGATGACCAAGGCGTACCATGAACTAAAACAAGAGGCTCTCCTTTTCCTTCAATCCCATATTTCACCTTTCGACCCTCATACTCAAAAGTATAAGGTAAACTCCAAATGTCCATTGTATCTCCTTGAATATAACGCCAAGCTAAGTGGCTAACAAACGTGCCACTTCACTCAATTAAAACACCTTAAACACGCAACTAAACCGAACTAAAAATGCCAAACGTTTGTTAGTCCGTCTTAAGCGTTTTGTTAGTTTGCCACCGCGATGAAACTAAAGGTTTAGCGCCAAGGTGCTGAATTAGCTATGAAACTACTGGCTTTAAACCCAAAAGTAAAACGGACAGCTCATAATTTAAACCCAACTAACAAAACGCACTTGGCCAAGAAGACTTTCGTAGATGCCGACAGCCACAAATGCAATTCTCAATGTTCCCACTTAACTTTCAAAACCAAAGAAGCAGCGCGCAAGAACGTTGAGAAGTGAACCTTACTAACACGAAAGCATTGAATGACACGAAAGCCAATTAACGGAAAAACTGGCTACGCGAGATGCCTATTACGATGAAAAGTCTTTGGGAAATAACAGGTGAATAGCTAGAGCGCAGAACAAGGCTTTTAGACCACAAACGCTTTTCTGCTCCTTGCAAACTAACGCTAAGCTAAGTAGTGAGCAACGTAATACGAAGCCACCGCATAACACCTAAAACACATAAATCAACGCATAGTAAAAATGCCGCGCGTTGCGAATCTGCCTTAAGCGCTTTGTTAGTTTGCCACCACGATGAAGCCAAAGGTTAGCGCCAAGATGCTGAATTAATTATGAAACTACTGGATTTAAACACAAAGGTAAAACGGACAGCTCAGAAGTTAAACCCAACCAACAAAATGCACTTGGTTAAGAAGCGACATACGACAAACAACCACGGTTTGAAGCACTTTAACTGGCAAAGGATTCGTTCGACCAGCCTGACAACCAAATATGGCCAAGCCATTTGTTAATGAATTAGCCGCCAAGACAAAGAAAACGCACCAAAGAAACTAACAACAATGTTAGAGCCAGTAAGTGACTAACATACCGAAAACACTTCCAATACAGCGCCACCGGAAAGTTCGTGAGATTGGAAAAGGAACAGGTGAATAGCTAGAACGTAGAACAAGGCTTTTAGACTACAAACGCTTTTCTGCTCCTTGCAAACTAACGCCCAATTAAGGTGTGAAGCACGCCACCACGACACTTAATTTGACCACCGTAAACATTGTACTCAACTCAAACCAAAAATGCCAAGCGTGCTGAATCACTCTCAAATTGTTTGTTAGCTGTTCAACGTTGTACTAGCTCACTTTGTATTTTGTCAGTACTAACCTCAATAGATCTTGTAAACGTTGTTTCAGCGCTAACTCTCGTATCAAAGTCTGATTGGTCCAAATCGCATCCATTTACTACGAGGTTCTGTAAGCTCCTATCCACTCCAGATTTAAATAAGTGGTGATTAACAACGAAGTGTTTCCGGCTTTTATCGTAATACCCTAGAAGTTACTTGGGTAGCAAAGCGCCTAGAACCGAAGTCTCATACTCTTCTATGTGCAAAGGTGTATCAATACATGGTATCAAGGTACCTTCTAATAACTGTCCATATTGAACGTCACTATTACTATTAATTGAGAACTTCTTTAAATGCTCAGGTATCCAATAAACACATACAACCCCAGGGCAAGATCATGAAAACCCCTTATTCCATAAGGGGTTTTCATGATCTTGCCCTGACCCAACGACTGTGTGTCGGTTCCCAACATTTTATGTATCGCGTCAGAGCTATTGATAGTCGATTTTTTGACCTTGCTTTGAATTCAAATACCTTTAAACTGAATCCTATCTTGTTTTGTCAATTATGATTTCCTGATACTTGGCTTAGCCTTATTATCGGACTAAAATAGCATGACAGTTAAACTTCGTATTCGCTACCAAACGATTGAAATCGAAAACACGGATATACACCTTTGTACCCTACGTGATAATCAACAATTTAATGACCCGGATAATGTTGCACTCAATATCGGTATTTCATCCGCATCGTGGCCAATTTTTGGGATTGTTTGGCCATCAAGTTTAGTCCTTGCCCACCATATGCTTCATTTTGATACTAAAAACAAACGTATTCTTGAAATAGGATGTGGTATGGCTTTATCTAGTTTGCTCCTCAATGAGCAACGAGCCAACATCACCGCTACCGACTTTCACCCTGAAGTTGAAGAGTTCTTAAATAGAAACATACAACTAAATAACAGAAAGAAAATTGCTTTCGAACGCGTAGATTGGGCAGACAAAGAAAGTCAATTAGGTCTTTTTGATCTTATAATCGGTAGTGATCTTCTATATGAAGACCAACATGTTGAATTGTTGTCCTATTTTATCCAAAACCATGCCAACGATACTTGTGAAGTGATCATTGTCGATCCAGGCCGTGGACGAAAAAATAAACTGAGTGCCAAAATGAGCGAGTACGGGTTTACAAATGACCACATACAACCAGAAAATACTGATTACTTAGAGCAAAAATTTAAAGGTCACATACTAAGATTCTCTCGTAACGCCTAAAAGTACAGTACATTTCATTTATATGGGCGGCAATATCCAGACTTGAGTGCAGTCAGTCTAAGTGCCAGTATGAAGAGACTTAAGGTGCGCTATATTGATGCACTAGTGAACCGCTCACTCACACATATTTAAAAAAACATTTTGAGCATATATTATTAAACGGCATTTAATGTTTATCATTCTATTGCGTAAAACTGGTACATTAAAACAAAGTTTTGGTATAACAGTCCAACTACCTACACTGCTCATAGGAAGTTAAATGAACGAAGTAGCGCCATTATTACCTGAGTCTAATTACATTCAATTGTCTGAGCTAATGCTATCGTTGACAACAGCTCTGGATATGACGGAAGGACAACCACCGGAACATTGTATCCGTTGCTGCTGGATTGGCATGCACATAGGTGAGAAAATCGGTTTATCAGAAAGCGAACTTCATGACCTCTATTTTACCCTGTTATTAAAAGATACTGGCTGTAGTAGTAATGCGGCTCGTATTTGCGAACTCTATCTCGCTGATGATAGAGAGTTCAAACGTAATTTTAAGACAGTGGGGACAAGCCTATCAAGTGTCATCAACTTTGTTATTCGTAATACGGGGAAAAATAAAAACTGGCTAACTCGCATCACCAAGACGATCGATAGCTTAAAAAATGGTGATTCCTACGCTCAAGAGTTGATAGAAACTCGCTGTTCGAGAGGTGCCGATATTGCGAGAGAGCTAAGGTTTAATGAAAATGTCGCATTGGGGGTTCATTCTTTGGATGAACATTGGGATGGTAGTGGTCGGCCAGAAAACCTCGCTCAACAAAATATTCCATTAAATTCTCGTATTGCGTTACTTGCACAAGTCATTGACGTTTTCCAATTTGAACACAATTTCGAAACCGCGCTAAACGAAGCAAACGAGAGAAGTGGAAGTTGGTTTGACCCAACTTTAGTTTCTGCGATAAACGAAATAGCAAAGGATAACGAATTCTGCACTGCCTTAACCTCATCAAATATCATTGATAAAGTCATGGCATTAGCGCCAGCAAAAGCCAGCGTACTCATTGATGATGACTACCTTGATTGCATCGTTTTTGCGTTTGGAAAAATCATCGATAGTAAAAGCCCTTTCACATCTGGTCATAGTGAGAGAGTTGCCTTCTTTACTGACCTTATTGCTGTAGAAATGGGGATATCAGAAGAAGAACGGAAATGGCTTAAGCGTGCAGCATTATTGCACGATGTTGGAAAGCTAGGTGTGAGCAATTCGATACTCGATAAACCTGGAAAATTAGATGACGATGAATGGTTATCCGTTCAACAACATGCCCAATTTACTAAAGATATATTATCGCAGATAACCCCCTTTAAAAACCTATCAAACATGGCAGGTAGCCATCATGAGAAGCTTGATGGCACTGGATATCCCAACAAACTAAGTGCTGAATCCATTGTAATGTCAACCCGGATTATCACTACCGCTGATATTTTTGATGCTATTACAGCAGAACGACCTTACCGCGGAGCAGTACCAGTACCAAAAACATTGGATATAATGTCTGAAAATTTAAATACTGCGATTGATCCTGAATGCTTTGAAGCATTAAAGCGTGCGTTGGATAAATTGCCAGAGGAACTGACAACTCTTGATTCCGCTGTTTAGCCATCGCTTCATACTAGGGCTTGGCGCTGCCACTCGGCCTGGTGTTCGAATACAAAAAAGCGCGTTACTGCCAATTAGCAATAACGCGCTATTGAATAACGAGAAATCCGACATACCTCTTAGAGAGATATGTTAGGAAGTCTAGATTTTAAATGAACCAACATAACGATCGAGGGCTTGCGACAGATCGGCCAGTTGCTGGCTCGATTGTTCCAACTTTTCACTTGCGCTTAAGCCATTCTTCACCGAGTTATTAACCGTATCCATATTCATATTGATTTCATTCGCGACAGCTGACTGCTGCTCCGTTGCTGTCGCAACTTGAGTGTTAATATCGAGAATAGCCAAAACTTGTGTAGAGATTTTTTCCAAAGCTTGGCGCGCCATTTCGGTTTCGGTGGTGCCCTCTTCAATTAAGCTCTTACTATTACTCATCGAGTTAACGGCGTTTTTAGCTTCAGTTTGAAGTTGGTTGATCATGGTGTCAATTTCATCTGTCGACTGTGCCGTTTTTGTTGCAAGGTTACGAACTTCATCGGCAACGACAGCAAAACCTCGACCTGCCTCACCGGCACGTGCAGCTTCAATTGCAGCGTTAAGCGCAAGCAAATTCGTTTGTTCAGATATACCTCTAATAACATCAAGAATAGTGCCGATCGATTGTGTGTTATCAGCTAGACTCATGATGATGTTAGACGCACTCGTCATTTCTGCTTCAAGGTTAGCAATCGAGGTTGTTGTCTTTTCGATTGTGTTATGCCCTTCTTGAGTCTCGCTGGTTGCCATATTTGCAGCATTTGCCGCATTTGCAGCGCTCGATGCAATTTCATTAACCGTAGCAATCATTTCATTCATAGATGTCACAACCAACATTGTTTGTTCGTTTTGTTCTTGTCCTCTTTGCAATGCTTGTTGTGACTGTTCACGAAGAGCAATAGCGGTGCTATTTAATTCAACGCCGGTATTTACTGTTTGCGTAATTATCTCGTGTACCTTGCCCACGAACACATTGAAAGCTGACGAGATTTGAGCGACTTCATCGTTACCCTTAATTGGTAATCGGACGGTTAAATCGCCATCACCTTCAGAAATGTCGTGTAATGTATTTTTCAATACCAAGAGGGGCTGCATCAGTTTGTTTAAAAGGAATGATAGAACAACGAGACAAACAACAAAAATAACAATCATTGAAACCAATTGGTAACTAATTATTCCATTTGTAGCTTGGCTGACTTCGGTAATTGGAATACCGATATCAAAGGTGCCATAAAGTTCACCGTTGACATAGATAGGTGCCATGATATCAAACACCCATACTTGCTGCACATCAGCGTACCACTTCGAATACTGCTGTACGCCTTTAGTTGCACCTTCAACGGTATAACTATCTTCATAAACTTTGTTGAGTTTCTTTTTATCACTGTGTGCAATAGCAGTTACGTTACTATCAATAACAATGGCATAACTAACATCATTACGCTGTTTAAGTTCACTAACCAGTTTTTGTAAGTCTTGAACTGGATTGTTCGAGTTTTCTAGGACATACCCTGCATTGCCAGCTAAAAATTCCGCTTGAACTTGAGATTTATTTAAAATTATTTCATCAATTTTTTCGCTTGAAATGAGATAGGTTGAAACCATACTCGCAGCGACCGCAATACCAAACATAATAAAAACGGCTAATAGGATTGTTTTCTTCATTTAGGTAGTCTCAACGCAAGTTTATTAAAAATTCTTTAGAGGTTTAAGAACTAAACCTGAGCTCGCATACAACACTTCTCATGTTAAAGCTCGCTACTGTTCTTTATCTGTCTAAAGCGAGATAACTTTAGCGAAATTGTATGAAAAACCATGAAATCGTAACATTTGCACAATGTTTCCTAATTGTTTGGAACACGTTAGTTACTTGAAGGTTGGGAGAGGAGTATAAAGACGATAAATGAAAATGATTAAACACAAATACTTACGGTATCGCAGCTTTAAATTAAGCCAATTTAGGAAGGATTAGGGGATTTAACAAAAGCGGCCCTAAGGAGGCCGCCCTGCTAGTGATATCTAGTAAGCCACATAACTAGTTAAGATAATGGCCTAGCCATCAAATATACCGATTTAGTTGCGGATTGGTGACAGTAGATCTGGGTTTACCACTAAATTTCTCACACCGTGTGCGTGATCTTCGTTAAAGTCATTTCCTTCACACCAACGGCCAACAGTCGCAATATTAACTTTCGCCACTTGTGGTCTCACGTTCCATGTTACTTGGAAAGGCGAGCCTTGTTCATTGTAACTAGGACCGGTAGTAGAACCTGAATATTGAATCGCAGTTCCTGTATCTTTCGGAATATTGGGGGCTTGGTGCAAGCCATCGACTTTAGTGTGCTTAGCCAAGGTTTCAAAGTCGAGTGCTTTATCGTCATTCACCAACACATAGACTTGGGTTTCTACACGCAGTTGCGGGTTAGTAATTGCATCATTGAAACAAGCCGCAAGCGTTTCACCCGGTGCGACTTGCGCCGTTGAGTACACGTAATGCACCTCAATAGTATCACCCGAATAAAGAGAGCCATGCTCACTAGGGCAAACCTTTTGACTAAATGATTTAAGCTCATTGGTACTCAACTTACCTTCGTACTTGTAACCACTTTGGAAACCTTTACCATCACCGTTACCGACGTATTGAGTAAACTCACCGCCTTTGTGCTCAGCATTTTTATGAAAATGAATATTACACAAGTTCATAGCCGCTGAATCTGGTGCGTCCGAAAACAGGTGGGCGTTAGTGCCTTCGAAAGAACCTAAATCTCGAGGAGCTTGCGGGCCAAACCCTTTCCCTTGTGTATTTTCCGATAACTGCAATCTTTGCTCGGCTATAACACTGTCGGAAACGGGCTCATGGTTCGCGTTAGACGCGCTTGCTTGACCTGACAATATAGCCATAACTACACTTAAAAATACACTTCTACTCTTCATGCTTCGTCCCTAAAATATTGATAAATCGACCTAAATATCGAACTTCACCGCGCACATATTACAGTAATCAAAAGTGAATATAAGGTACCGTCTTAGTAAGATTAGATTCCATTGTTTACTTTGATATGAGTGTAAAAGCTTTTGAGAATAGTCTTAAAAGCTTTAATACACGTAGCGCGTTAAACACGATAAATACCTGACAGATCGAACAAGCGCCTAATTGTGTCGACGGTATCTTTATTCAAATAGGTCGATCCGTAAGGTTCCAATATCAGAGATTGCATCTACTTATTTACAAAATATTCAGCCCAAATAGGTCTTTAACCTCAAACAGCACTGATTCAGTTCTCTCTTTCGAGACCTGAGTGCCTTTACGTAAGATATCGATAAGCTGTGCTTTATCATCTAAAAGCTCAGCTCTTCTTTCGCGGATTGGACGCAACATATCTTGCAGGCACTCTTCCAATACTTTCTTCGTCTGACCATCGCCTAACCCACCTCTTCGGTAGTGCTCTTTTAGTTCACTGATATAGTTAACGTCAGTATGAAAAGCATCAAGATAAGTGAACACTATATTCCCCTCGACGTTGCCAGGGTCTTCAATTCTTAGATGAGTTGGATCGGTATACATAGATTTCACAGCTGCCCGAATTTCTTTCTCTGTTGCACCTAAATTAATGGCGTTACCCATTGATTTAGACATCTTGCTTTTGCCGTCGGTGCTAGGAAGACGAGAGGCATTACTTAGCAGAGGTTTACACTCATTTAAGATTGGCTGACCCGCGAGTGAGTTTACTTTTCTCACGATCTCATTGGTCTGTTCTAGCATTGGCAATTGGTCGTCACCAACAGGAATCAAGGTTGCATTGAACGCCGTAATATCGGCAGCTTGAGAGATGGGATAAGTCAGAAAGCCAGCAGGAATTGAGCGCCCAAATTCTTTGTTCTGGATTTCGCTTTTAACGGTTGGGTTACGCTCCAACCGAGCGATAGATACAAGGTTGCTGTAGAACATAGTGAGTTCAGCCAGTGCTGATAGGTGTGATTGAAGGCAAATCGTGGTCTTGGTCGGATCAATGCCCACCGCGAGATAATCAGCCACCACATTGAGAATGTTAGACGAAACCTTTGC
Source organism: Vibrio sp. ECSMB14106 (assembly GCF_000972265.1). Classification (NCBI taxonomy): domain Bacteria; kingdom Pseudomonadati; phylum Pseudomonadota; class Gammaproteobacteria; order Vibrionales; family Vibrionaceae; genus Vibrio; species Vibrio sp. ECSMB14106. The sequence goes on from NZ_LAUM01000039.1 coordinate 9,778, forward strand.
TGGATTATGGGCGTTATCAGTAAGCCCCTGCATGTCGGCAACCAGTATCGTTTGGTCGTGAATATGCTGCAAAGAGACTCTTTGTTTAAGCGAACCGACGTAATGACCTAAATGCAAAGGCCCAGTTGCTCTATCGCCAGTCAGAATGATTTCAGGCTTGTTGGTATAGCTGTTGCTGTCGATATGGCTGTTTGAGTTGGTATTCATGGTGTATCTCCAAGTTAAAAAGGCTACTGGAGATAAAAAGAGGCGACATTTTTGATGACATTCTTAGCTACCGTCCAGCAGCTAAAGAATGTGAGTATTCCGTGCTGCTCTGTTAAGAGCACCACCAAAAGAAAATTGAAGTTGAAGCAGAATTAAATTTCATGGTTAAAACTTATCAACAATACTGACGAGCGACAACTGTTATTTACGCGCACCAAGAAAATAGGTTTAAGATTAACAGGTTATAGGCTTAATCGTTACTGGTACACAGTTCAGTGATTCGGTCACACATGGCTTGATTGACTGTAAAGTGGGTGTTGAGGAACGCTAATTGGGCAAGTGCCGATTCAGCAGTACGCTCGTAACCTTGTGTAAAACTTGGTAGCAATTGAGCTAACTTAGGAAAGCGTACTTCTAACCTTCTATCAGACATAAATTCATCAACGAATTCAGGCTCAGGCTGTTCAGTTTGATCCACAAGATCGATCAAACGATCGAGAGCGTAAGATTGAACAAACCGACTGCCCGACAGTTTTTCGCCTCGGTTATAACGAGACATGCCGACATAAAGATTGGTTAATGCTTCGCCTATGATCCACGCTTGCGAATTAACTTCTGCCGTGCCCTTTTGTGATGGGATACAGCACTGAGTATCAAATTCAGGTCGCTGCCAAACTATGCGCCCTTCAGCAAAGGGGATATGCGCTAACTCGTGGGTTCAAACACCGCAAACTCGCAAAAAATTCCGTCGGCGTACAGGACTTTATAGCCATCGACAGTATTTCTCACCGCGTAGTCGATTGGGTGAATATTAGATAGCCAATGCAAACTGTCTAAGAAATACTGCTTGTGCCCTGTTTGTACTATCGCGAAAAAATCGACATCTGAATACTGATCAAGTCGCTCCGTTTCAATACCTACTGAGCCCAATCCCAATAAAGCATGAGCCTTACTCGATGCTTCCAAAGACTCCCCGATTGCATCTAAACGCTGGAGTAATTTTTCTGGTGTGTTTATGTGTCTTGTCTGCATCACTTTATCCGTTTGCATTGCTTAATCCCTATCAAGTTAAATGCCACTCAACCTAACTGATAGTTAGAACATCTAAGAAGTTTAATTTATAAAATGTGTGTTTTGGATAACGATCTGCGCAAGTTATTGTTTAAGTTACGGCGGGAATTAGAGGTGAGAAAGAGTGTGTTCAACCGATAAACAACACTCTTCTATCATGACTTATCTTTTAATCGCTGATATTTATAACAGCTTCTCTTTGTAAAAACATTAGCTCATAAAAGCTTTGGGGTTAAACCGATGACTTAGCTAAGTAAGCTGCCATTTCTTGTGATGGCACCATGCCTCCGCCTGTCGCCCACACAAGGTGTGTTGCATTCGCTAGCGTCGACTCATCAATTTCTAGACGAGCAAGGTATTCACTATTTTGCTCAACATGAATCGCACCCGGCATACCCGCTAGCGCTGAAGGCTCAAGTTGAACACCCTCTGCTTGGTTCAGTTCGCCTAGCAATTGATACATGCGTTCATCGTTTAATGTGTAGTAACCATCAAGCAAGCGCTCCATCGCTCGACCGACAAAGCCAGATGCCCTCCCCACCGCTAAACCGTCTGCGGCGGTGAGGTTGTCGATACCAAGATCTTGCACCGCAATCTCATCATGCAAACCGGTATGAACACCGAGCAACATACAAGGTGAATGAGTCGGTTCAGCAAAAATACAATGGACATGATCACCAAAAGCCATCTTCAAGCCAAATGCGACACCACCGGGCCCACCACCTACTCCACATGGTAAGTAAACAAATAATGGGTGCTCTTTATCTACTGAAATATGTTGTTGCTCAAATTGCTGTTTGAGCCTTTGCCCTGCCACCGAATAACCAAGGAACAGGGTTTGCGAGTTTTCATCATCAATAAAAAAGCATCGAGGATCTTGTTCTGCCTCTTTACGTCCTTGCTCCACCGCAACGCCATAGTCTTGTTCATATTCAACAACGTTGACGCCATGCTCACGAAGTTTGCTTTTCTTCCAAGCTCTCGCGTCTGCCGACATATGAACAGAGACCGTAAAGCCCAATTTGGCACTCATGATACCGATCGACATGCCTAAATTACCAGTGGAGCCTACCGCAATGCTGTATTGTTGGAAGAAGTCACGAAATTCAGGTTCGAGTAACTTACTGTAGTCATCACTCTCAAGCAGTAACCCAGCTTCAATCGCAAGCTTCTCAGCATGCGTTAGTACTTCATAGATACCACCGCGCGCTTTGATTGAACCTGAAATCGGCAAATGGCTATCTTTCTTCATCATCAAACGCCCTTTGATAGACTGCTGATAATGTGCTTCCAATACTGATTTCATAGATGGAATGTCAACAAGCTCAGACTCGATGATGCCATTGGTCACTTGAGTTTCAGGAAACGCCTTGGCTAGGTAAGGAGCAAACCTTTGTAACCTCATGCTCGCATCGTGAATATCTTGTTCGCCTAATCCCACATAGGGTAAACCTTGCTTCAACGTCGTGATGTTTGGGTTAAACCAAGTCACTTCTTCCAAATCAACTAACCGTTGAAGCAATGGGAAGTCTGAAATGAGCTTGTCAATATTCAATACAGTCATGGGTGACCTTCTCTAGTAAAGCGCGAACTACGCTGGTTCAGTTATTAGTAAACCTATTTAAACGGTATTTGTATAATCATTCAATGCTCTGTAGGCTAGCTTTTCTTCTCATAAGTAACCAATAGAGCAACCTATGAGGGCCTCTCTTCGTAATAGCACATTTCTGCAATTTTCGACTATGGTTCCGGGAATGCTGTTACTGCCATTCTTAGCCAAAAGTGAAAATCAACAATGGCTCATCACTCTTTGGATTAGCCAACTGCTCGACGTTTATTACCGCACTCTCTTTTGTTGACTTACGTACATCGAATAGCAGCCAAGCGCATCATTATCGGGTATGGCTCAAGAAATCGGTTATGCCTTAGCGGCAAAGGGTCCAACGCTGGTGGGTAAGCTTCATGCTCAAACCGATTCTTGGAGCGTTCCCATTCTGCTGATCGCATCGTTGCATTTGCGTGCACGATTTTCGCGGCATTGGCAGCACGAGACAAAAAAGTGAGCGTTTAGGACAAACAGAATGGTTATGGCGTCGCGACTCTATTGCTGACGATGGTTTTGATGTATTCACTTGGTGACAAACCAAATTTGCCTTTAAAGCGCTGACTAAAACGCCCTTCCGATTGGTAACCGCAAGACTGAGCCAACATCGCAACATTTTGTTGTCCGTTTTGCATCAGATAAAGCGCATGGCTCAAGCGAACTTCAGCCAGTACCTCACGATATTGCATACCTTCCAGTTTGAGCTTCCGAATCAGTGTCGCGCGACTCATCGCAAAGCGTTCCGCTACCGATTCTAGCGGATGCTTCTCATCAGGTGAATGTGAAAGGTAGTGGCTGAGCTTTTGGCTAAACGAGACGTTGGCACTCGCAAACAATCGATGCAACACCCCTTTTTCGGCTAATTGCTGGTACAAGCCCTGCAACCAAAACTGTTGAGTCTCTTTGCTCATGCTCTGTGTATCAAACGAAAACAGCGCGTTGAGTGAATCTTGTAAGTTTCGATCCGCTTTGACTGTAGGCAACCCCAGATCATTCGACCGTTCCTCACTTAAATCAAGCATCGCCTGAGAAGGTTGGAATTGAAAGCTGAATACTCGCGACAAGAAGTGCCCTTTGTGGGGCATGTTCTCAAAGCTTAGTGAAGCTGATGCCTCACACAACAGCAGCTCAGAATGTGAGAGTTCGGCCGCTGAGTCTTTCCAAAACAGGCGCTTACTGCCTGTAATGATCTGAATGATACTAGGGGATAGAATCCTCACATTACGCAAATTTTGTAACTGCTCTGCACGAAAGATCGTCACTTGATATTGATGATTCATCTCATCCCCTTATTTACTTATTATCAACGAGTATAAGTTGCCGTCAGTTTCGCTTTGTCTAAAGCCATGCTGTTCAACGTGAATCCAACCACTGCCGACGGCGTGTTTTCGTCTAAGTTAAGTTTGTCCGTTGGTAATGCCCAAACTGTAAATTGGTAGCGGTGCATACCATCTTTTTCTGGAGGGCAAGCGCCACCGTAGCCAACTGTACCGTAATCAATACGACCTTCTTTGCCGCCGACTTTAGAGATGTCGACACCGCGAGGAAGCTCGTTCACAGTTGCAGGGATATCAAACGCAACCCAGTGCCAGAAGCCACTTTCTGTTGGTGCGTCTGGGTCGTAAGCTGTAATAGCAAAGCTTTTGGTACCTGCTGGCACGTCTTTCCACATTAACTGCGGTGATAAGTTATCTCCATCGCAGCCCCAGCTAGAGTATTCAAACGTCTTCGCCATAGGATGACCTTCTTGAATATCACTACTCATTAGTTCAAATGCCTGAGCCGAGCCTGCAGCCAAAATACTCATTGCCAATATTGATTTAATAATTGTTTTCATGGTAGTTCCTCTTATTAGATTTAAATCCAGTATAGTCACTCTCACTCTTAAAAAATGACAGTAAGTATACAATCAATCAACTTAAAACCATAAAATGATACTTACTGAAATTCATCGTCATTATACAAGTACATAATTTTAGCTACCTGTATTATTTATCTTGCAGGCTTATCACAGTTTTAAATAAAAATGCACTTGTTGACATTCAGGTTACAAATCTCAGCCAAAACTCTTTAGACTCGCCCTAATGACTTTTAATGAGAATGACTGGATGCGCAGGCTGACATTAGCCCTTTGTTTGACCCTTTGGCTACCAACATTAGCCAATGCCCAAAGCTTGCAAGACAAGTGGCAAACCCTGTACCAACTCAGTTGGCAATCGTCTCCTATCTCTATTTCTCAAAAAGAGTTATCTCAGTATCCAAAAGTTTTGCTTCAGGAAAGCAGCCGCTACCCTGATTTCAAAAAATTCAGTTGGGGCGACATCACTGCGCTAGCCACAATACAAGATAGTTGCCTAACGATTGAAAACACCAACCCTTTTTTGAATGATGCCATCGAATTCGAGCTGGCTTTGTGTCAGGAAAAACCGTTGGATTCCATCTGGTTTGCGGCACACTCAAAACGACATCCTGCTGGTGGCAGTTTTGCTGACCGTTATGTGGCTCATTACCCAGAGAAACGTGAACAAATTCATCCATTTTTAAGTATTAGCAATCCGTTTCACCCGTTGTACAACAAGCTAGAAAGCTTAGAAAAAAACGGAAAAGAGGCGCTACTCAATGGATACCGCGCTTGGCAACAAGGTGATGTTCTTTGGTTAAGTGGTGAACAAGGTTGGAAAGCGATTCCATCGGAAGTTTGGCAACCTATCGCTGACCAACAAAAAGTGACATTGTTAGGGAAAAACTGTTCTTTTCGTTACAGTAACCTGTGCCTGGCTGAATCGAACAATGGCACGCTTCTAATGAAAATTTTGGCCTTTTTCCTGCTGTTTTTGCTACTTTCAGTACTAGGCCGAGTCTTATACCTGCGACGGAAAGACCGCAAAGAGAAGCAGTTTGTACTGCAACTCCTTACTCATGAACTTCGAACCCCGATCACTAGCCTTGGCTTAACAGTCGAAATGTTTAGAAATCGGTACGATGAATTTCCCGATGATACCCAAGATGCGGTTTGGCGCTTAATCTCAGACTATCAAAGGCTCTCTCAGCTCACCGAAAACAGCAAAGTGTACCTAAGTGCGGATCAGTCGGAGCCTTTGTTAAAGCAAAACGCACCCTTAGAGGAGTGGCTCGACCATGTATGTGAAAAGCACAATATCGAGTATCAATGTGAATCAAGTGATGCCGAACTTAACCTACCGTATTACTGGCTAACCATCTGCCTAGATAACTTGATTAAAAACGCCAAACAACACGGTAAAGGTGAGGTTTTGGTAAAAGTCGAACTCGCTGAAAAGCTCAGGGTTGAGGTGCAAGACGAAGGCCACTTCCCTTCTTTTCTGCAACGGTTTGTATCTCGAACAACACCGAATACCAATCACAGACAAGACAACATGGGCATTGGCCTAACTATTGTCGAACACCTGATGAAACAAGTGAATGGTCGCCTCATTATTCTTCGTAACCCGACCCGATGTATTTTGGAACTAGCTTATGAACACCCTACTGCTGATTGAAGACGACCATTTGCTTGGACAAGGCCTCGTCAGCTTCTTTGAATCCAATGGTTACCAATGCCTTTGGGCGAAGGATTCACAGAGTGCCAGTAAGCAATGGTTTCGAGCCGAGCTTGTGATACTGGATCGACAACTCGAAGACGGTGACAGTTTGCGACACCTGCCGAATTGGTTATTGCTCAAAGCGCTTCCTGTGATTGTGTTAACCGCTAAAGTGGAAGTCCAGCAACGCGTAGAAGGCTTAATGGCAGGCGCTAAAGATTACGTGACTAAGCCTTTTTCTAACGAAGAGTTGCTTGCTCGAGTCATTACCCAACTTCGTCCGTTAGGTGTGAGCCTCTTAAATTACGCAAATATCCAAATCAACTTGTCGGAACGGATCGCTTATCTGGATGAAAACCCTATCACGTTAAAACCTAAAGAGTTTCAGTTATTGGTCTTGTTTATTCAGAACCAAAGCCGAGTGTTTCACCGAGATGAGTTACTCAATAAGATTTGGGGGTGTCAGGCCTTTCCTAGTACTCGAACTATTGATAATCACATACTGCGCTTACGCCAGAAGCTGCCAACATTGAATATCGAAACACATCGCGGCGTTGGTTACCGCTTGGCTGGGGAGTCATAATGAAAGTCACTTCGTTAACCGCACTGCTCTGCACCTTGCCGTTCACAAGTCATGCGGCTTGGTTTACTGACACGCCATTGCAGCACACCTATCAATCTCTGCTTAATGACCAGCCTCAAGTTGCGTGGCAAGAGCTGCAAATCGCACTTAATCAGGAGAAACTTGATAGCCAACTTTGGCTACCCGTAAAACAAGAGATCTTAAGTAGGACTCAATGTGGAGGCACTCTTGCACAAAGTGCAGCACACAACAACCACGTCCAAGTGAGCTTTATCTGGCGCCATGGCCTTTCCTCACAAGGCTATCAGATTAAACTCTCTGTCGAGCAGTTGAATGGAGCGATAGAAGCTCAAACACGACGAATATCTCTGGTGTCACCTGATGGGAAAACTATTATCGACGGGCAACTCAATTCTGATGCGGCATATCAAGAGATTGAAACTAACGAAATGTTTCTCAAACCGGAATCTGGTGTTTATCAGTTAACCATAGGATCACACAACTACCCTATTGTTGCGGCTTTGGATGACAGCAAACGATGGCTAATACTCGAAAGCAAACTCAATAACCCGCATATTTTGGTAACGCCACCCAAGGTAATCGACAACTGTCCAGACACCCATGTCAATTGGCAGTGGTTTGATGAAAATTACAATATGTTAGGTTTCAAGGTACCACTCAAAACAACGCGAGCACCGGTTCCAACAGAAAGCCCTTCAGGTTCAAAAGCTAAACATTTGAGTGCTTCGGTTGAAATGTTTGAATACCAAGGCGCTATTGAAGTCCAATATGTGCAACGCGTCGCCGTGCCTTTCTAATTGAATACCACTAAAGCCAAATAGAAATAGAGACATATAGGTGACAAAGCACTAGCGCTACTTAGGTGTAATAACCGTACTTACCCTTTACGGAATCTAGATATGCTCAGCGTACGTCACCCTCTCAATCTTTCTACTTGTGCCATTGTGGCTTTAACAACAGCTTGTCTGTTTTCATCCAATGCACAAGCGAGCCAAATAACGCTCACCAGTAACAGCACTGTTAACGCTAACACCACTACCAGCAATACCGTCTCTATTTCATCAAAGACTTTTGGGATAGATTGGAACGGCTTAAGCGTTAACAGTGGTACTCTCAAGGTTGATAGCAAACCACAGAAAGCGACCAATCTGGTTATTGGCTTTTCCGATAAAGCTGACTCAGCAAAAATCGCCACTTGGACCTTAGTACCCAGCGGGATAAACGTTGAGGCCGATCTTAATCAAGATCAGCTCACTTTTCAGTTCAGCTTGCCTTCAAATATACAGGTGAAGCGAAACGAACCCGTAGAGTTGGCGTGGTTTGATCTTGCAGAACAACAAACTCAGACACTATTTCTACCCTTTAGTGAAGGCATGCGCGTACCTACTGATAACAAGCTTTGGGCAAGCTATCTCGTCGGCAACCATTCTGGAAGTAACACCACTCAAGACTTAAAGATGCCTTTTTGGACGGTGCAGCAAAACAATCATTTCATTAGCTATCAGATGGTTAATGCAACCAGCAATCAACTGCTTTTTTCAGATGCATCCTCTGATACCTCATCTAATTCCAAGACCAAAATTGATATGAAGGCATCACACCAATTTACGATGCTCAATCAATCACAGCCTTTTATTGTTCGTATCACCCTTGGAGACTCATGGTTAGATGGAGCGAAACACTACCGCGATTCGCGTGTCGAAAATGACCTTTCTGAAACACTGATTGCTAAACAAAAACGCAATCCAGATGTGAGTAAGTTAATCGGTGCAAGCCACATTTACCTGTTTGGCAAAGATCCATTGAGCACCCAAGACGTAAGCAACTGGTGGGGATTGAAAACATGGTATCTAGAGAGGTCTAAACTCAGCGTTTCTGCGGAAGCGAAAAGGGAGCTTTCATCATTCTCCAAGGGCAAAGATTGGTTCAGTCAGTACCACAAACAACTATTGTTGGACTCTATTAGCCAGTCGTTGCAGGTGTTATATCCTGTTGGTAATCCGACACTCGAAAACAACACGATTAAAGCGCAATACAAATCAGCACAGGATAAGAAGAACTGGTTGCTAGAGCACGCTTCCCCTTACCTAAACTCGTCAGATACTTGGGGACAAGCGTTGTCTTCAGACATGGTCGCCAATCTAAACAAGGCAGGTTTAAACAAACTGTGGCTCGGATTCGACAATTGGATGCCAGCATTCTATCAACCTAACGCCGTGGCTCTGGCAAAACAGTCCGGATATCTGGTCGGTACTTACGATTCCTACAACACAGCCATTCCTGCGAAACTCAATGACAACTGGCTAACCGCTCAATTACCAGAGCCGATGCGTCAGAGTTGTGCGATTGAACTAGCGGATGGGAGTTTGAAAAAAGGATTTCGTGGAAACGGCTTTTACTTAAACCCGAATTGCCATTTAGAATACGTAAAGCAGCGCGCTCAAGACATTATGAGATTCGGCAACTTCAACAGCTTGTTCTTAGATGTTGATGCAACCGCCATGGCACGTGAAGATTACAGCGGCTCTACAGATAGTCATAGCAATGGCAATGGTAATAGTAATGGTAATACAAACGAGTCGGACATGCTTTCTGCCTTCAACAACCGAATGCAGTGGCTTAGCGAGCAACCATCGTTAGTATTAGGCTCCGAAGACGGCAACAGCCTAACCACAAAAGGCATCACGTTTGCACACGGCTTAGAAACGGTTGGTTTTGGCTGGACAGATAAAGACATGAAAGAGAACCGTCAATCTCCCTATTACTTAGGTCGTTGGTACCCAGACCACAAGCCCGACTTCTTCTTTAAACCCGCCGAGGTTAAAGAGCCCTACAAGTCGCTACTGTTTTCGCCACAATATCGAATTCCGCTTTACCAAGCCGTTTTCCATGATGAAGTAATCAATACGCACCATTGGCACTCAGACAGCCTTAAGTTCACGAATGTACAAGCAGAACGAGACTTAACCGCCATGTTGTACAACACACCACCGATGGTTCACTTGACCAGAGATGAAGCTTTATCAAGTTCAAGTCCAAGGATCAAAGCACTCAAACACTATCAAGATGGCTTTGAACCGATGCACGAACAGTTATGGGATAAACAGTTGGTCGATTTCGACTGGTTAGACAAAAGCGGCGAAGTTCAACAAACCGAGTTCAGTGACGGGAGTAAGATCATTGCCAACTTCTCCAACAAGACCTTTCGTCACAATAACATTGATATTGCAGCCCTGTCGGTCAAAGCTATATTGGCGAATGGACAAATCGTCGATTGGCAGTCAACTTATCATTAGCTTCGATACGGTTTAGGCAAAAGCGATTAATAGGAAGCCTAAGCACTTATTTACCCGCTAAGGTTTTCCCCGTTACTTTTGCTTCCTATTTTGAAAGGCAGTAAGTAGATAGTCGATAAAGACCTTTTTACGTTTCGGCATCAACTGCCTGTCTGCGTACACTAGGCTTACTGAAACTTCTGGCATCTCATATTCAGGTAACAAACGAATCAGCTTACCTGTCTTGAAGTGTTCCCGACAAATGAATTCAGGAAGCACCGCCAAGCCGAGCCCATCCACACAAGCTGTTAGGCATGCCGTGATGGTATTCACCCGTAACTGACACGGCAGATCGATCAAAATCGACTCTCCGCCTTCTAATTGCAAATGCCACTTAGGTAGACGTGCCGCCTTGTTCACCACCTCAATCATTCTGAATGGCGGTTCAAGATCATTGGGCGAAGAGATTTCATCGAACTGCTCTAAATACTCAGGGCTGGCTACCAATACACGCTTCGATGTTGTGAGGTAGCGAGAAACCAAGCTCGAATCCACCAACTCACCAATTTGCGCGTAAAGATCGATCCCCTCTGCAATGATGTCAACTTCTCGATTCGACAGTTCTAAGTTCAAAGTCACGTTTGGGTGCTCTTTTAGGAAACTGTGGATGTATGTGGCTAAGACTTGATGTCCCAATTCGACAGGCAACACAACATTCAACTGCCCTCGGATCAAATCCTGATTGGCAGAAACCTCTAACTCAGCTTGGTTCATGATCTCTTGCATCTGCATGCTCGACTGATAAAAGCGCTCACCCTCTGGCGTTAAAACTAAACTTCGTGTCGAACGAGTGATCAACCTTACACCTAGGTGCTGCTCGAGCTCGTCAAGCTTTCGGCTGACGGTCGACTTGGTCATGTTCAATGCTTCAGCTGCGTGCGTGAAACTCCCACAATCAACAACTTGTGTAAAAACAGTCACAGCATTTAAGTCCATCGTACTTCTCCCAAAGCGCTATTGGTTATATTTTTGCAACAGTGTTTCCCTTTATTCCTATCTTATCAACCAATCGAATTCATTTACAATTCGTTACATCTAAATAAAAACAAAATGAGAAATAAAAAATGACAGAGAACAACAATGCTTCGCAATCAGTAAGCACAAAAAAACGTAAAAAAGCCCCGCTTATTGCTACTGCGATCATGCTGTCATTGGGTTTAGCCGGCGCTGGATACTGGTATGGCTATGGCCAGTACTTTGAATCTACCGACAATGCCTACCTACAAGGCGACATCACTAATATAAGCCCGAAGGTGTCGGGTTATATTGTTAAGTCTTACGTGAGTGATAACCAATCGGTTAAACAAGGTGACTTGTTGGTTCAAATCGATGATCGTGATTACCAATCTGCACTTGCTCAGGCGAATGCGCATTTAAGCGTCGTTCAATCAAGCGTACACAACCTTATCGCTCAACAAACGTTACAACGTAGCCAAATAAATCAAGCCGAGAGCCGTGTTGATTCCGCACAAGCTGAATACGAGCGTGCAATCCAACAAGTCGTGCGTTCTCGTAGCTTATTAAAGCGTAACTATGCTTCGCAAGATGAAGTCGACAGCATGGTCGCACAACAAAAAGTCACCCAAGCAGAACTTGAAGAAGCGAAAGCAAACCTTGTCGCAAGTAATGATCAACTAATCGTGATTGCGAGTGAAATCGAACAAGCAAACGCATCCGTGACTGAAGCTCAAGCACAAAGAGATCAAGCACAACTTAACCTTGATTACACCAAGGTTTACGCGCCAGCGGATGGCGTGATTGGTAAACGTAGCGTCCGTGAAGGCTTGCTGATCCAAGCAGGCGCGCCACTTATGAGCTTGGTACCAAACAACCAGGTATGGATTGAAGCTAACTTCAAAGAAACACAGCTAAGCGGCATTCACAAAGGCCAAACGGTAGAAGTCGAACTGGATGCCTTTCCGGGTCAGCCACTTAAAGGCGTGGTAGACAGCTTCTCCCCTGCGACTGGCGCCAAGTTTGCGCTACTGCCACCAGAAAACGCGACCGGTAACTTCACTAAAATCGTTCAACGTGTACCGGTGAAAATTACTATTCCAGATCAGCAAGAGTTGAAAGGTCGACTGCTTCCTGGTTTATCTGTGGTAGCGACCATCGATAAACGAGGCTAGACCATGAGTAACGCTGGTGTTGTCACCCACACTAATGATGAGGACAAAGTATCAACTCGCCATTGGATCGCCCTATTTGGCGGTTTAATTGGTGCGTTTATGGCGATCTTGGATATCCAGATCACCAACTCGTCTCTCAAAGATATTCAAGGTGCGCTATCTGCCACCTTAGATGAAAGCTCGTGGATCTCTACGTCCTATCTAGTCGCAGAGATGATTGCTATCCCACTCAGTGGTTGGCTTTCTAAAGCGCTCGGAAAACGCCGTTATATCACGTGGACGACGGCCATCTTCACCATTTCATCTTTGTTGTGTTCGTTCTCTTGGAACATGACCTCGATGATCGTGTTTCGAGCGATGCAAGGCTTCAGTGGTGGCGCTTTAATCCCGCTTGCTTTCTCGTTAGTGATTCAGTTATTACCTGTTAACAAACGTGCTGTGGGTATGGCACTGTTTGGCGTAACCGCGACCTTTGCTCCATCGATCGGCCCAACATTTGGTGGTTGGCTGACGGAGAACTTTACATGGCACTATATTTTCTACATCAATATTCCGCCTGCTTTGCTTGTGATCACCATGATCCGATATGGCTTGGATGATGAAAAGCTCGACCTTGGCACACTGAAAAAAGCCGACTGGTTTGGTATCGCGACCATGGCGTTAGGACTAGGTTGTTTGGAAGTGGTACTAGAAGAAGGTAACCGTGAAGAGTGGTTCAGTTCGAGCTTTATTATTGGCTTGAGTATCGTGTCGGCGGTGAGTTTGGTTTATTTCGTGATAAACGAACTCCAACACAAAAAGCCATTGGTTAACCTGCGGCTATTGCGGGATGGGCAATTTGCTATGTCTTGTATCGCCTATTTGATTTTGGGGATGGCATTGCTCGGCTCTATCTATGTTCTGCCGATGTATCTCACTCAAATTCAGCAATATAACGCGATGGAAATTGGTGAAGTGCTAATGTGGATGGGTTTCCCACAACTTCTGATATTCCCAATTGTGCCCAAGCTAACACAGATCATTAAGCCTAAGTACTTAGTTACCTTTGGCTTCGCGATGTTCGGTTTCAGTTGTTACGTGAATACACACATGACGATTGATTTTGGCGGGCAACAGCTGATTTTGTCTATGGTTCTGCGCGCTATTGGTAGTCCGTTTATCATGGTTCCATTGTCTTTGGTTGCCATGAAAAACATCAGCAAAATGGATACGCCAGACGCATCAACGTTAACCAACGTGATGCGGAACTTAGGTGGCGCTTTCAGCATCGCGATTATCGCTACGCTACTCGACAACAAAACGCGTGAGCACTTGGCACACATCAAGGAATCGTTACCTTCCGTGAGTCAACTTGGTTGGCAGACGCTTCAGCAACAACAAGCGTTTTTCATTCAGTCAGGAAGTGATGCCGCGACAGCGATGCAACAAGCGCAAGCAAGCTTACTTGGTACTATGCAACGTGACGCATCCATCATGGCCTACAATGATGTGTTCTTGATGATGACCGCTTTCTTAGTGTTGGCCGCTGTATTGATTCTGAATATGCGTGATTAGATCACTCCAATCCTCTTAACCTAACATTCAAATGGCGAGCTAATCAGTTCGTCATTTTTATAGGTAGCGACACAGAACATTCTATAAAATGAGATTTTTACACCATAGAAAATAGTATTCTATCAATATCTTAATAGTGAAAAATCCAAGTTTCCGGGATCTTGACTTTATGCAACTCGACACCTAAATTGAATTTATAGTTGAATATCTAGGGAAAGAAGGTTTGAACTTATCGCCGGGCCTAAGGGTTTTAATTGTGGACGACTCTAGGAGTGCCACTATTCTTATCAAACAGCAGCTTGTCAGCCTGGGGATGTCACATGGAAATATTTTCATTGCGACCAACTATCAACAAGCGGTCAAAGCAGTTGAAACACACTCTTTCCATGTACTTCTCATCGACTATCATCTAGAGCAATCTTTTACCGGTTTCGAACTGCTAGGTATTCTCTATCGTAACCGACTTATAGACCATACCGTTGCGACAATATTGCTATCTGGTGACATGCGTCAGGAAACGGTATTGACTGCTTTATCCGGTGAAGCACAACATTTTATAACCAAACCAATCAATACTGCCGCGCTTGGAAAGAAGGTCCAAACAGCACTGCTTGAAGCAAAACAAATATCTCAGCTCATTAGCCTTTACCCCATAAATGATCAAGCAGCACTGAAATCCGCATTAAAAATTCCCGGTAAAAATACCAAGGGACAGTTTGAAGCAACGTTAATTGAACATTTGATTACTGGTAAGAAGTGGGAACTGCTCTCAGATTTACTCAATGAATCGCAGACCAATATGCACCCAACGAAACTGGTCGCAGAAGCATTGATTTTAGATGGGTTGGGTAAACCAAAATCAGCGATAAATAAACTGCACAATTACCTCGTTGCACAACCGCTTTCTTTGAGCGTGATAGACTGTCTAAGCTGTCTTTACGAAAAGCATCAGATGTTATTGCCAGCCTTAAAGTTAGCATTACGATCTTTTGAATTAACGCCTAGTATTAGCCATCGTGCAATTCGCGCCATCGATTTAGCTGAAAACGCCGACAATACACAAGTATTAATCAAACTAGGTGAGATTTATGCGAGTAGCATTTCATCTGCCGATATTGATGCTCTTAATTCCATATCAACCTACTTCAACTCTTTGAAATCAACTTATGAGCGTGAAACGGATACCAACAATAAAAAAACAATTATCGAACATGCAGGCCAGTTCGCAACACAGGTTAATTTAAAACTGCCAAGCAATCTTCAACATCAAGTTCTCTCAAACTTGGCTATCTTCCACTGTCACATACTCATACTTGAAAACAATGAAAAGCTCGCACATCAAAAACTGATAAAAGCGGCCACGTTACTTTCTTACCGCTTTTACGAAACCCCAACCGATCTACTCAACCGATTGTTACCACTATTTGCTCACTTTGGAGAGTACTCCCTATATCGTGTAGTCATAGAATGTATCCGATTTCGTGGTGCTACTGCATTGTATCGAGATCAGCCCAAAACACTATCACCTTCCATGTTGGTCAACCTCGAAAGTTTGGATTCGGTAAAAGTTCTTAAAGACTATATTCACAATTATCCCTATTCGATAGCCGCTAAACTTGACTATCTATATGCTGTTAATAGAACTCAAATACAAGAACAGCTTAGTAACGATTTTATACAAGACATCACACAACTAGAACTTCCCAAAAGATGGAAGCAATGGATTAACGACGCATCGCATCATGGTTTTTCCACTAAACCTCCTAGCCCAATTTCAACATGTAACCGACAGGAGTCCTTATGCTAGATTTAGATGCTTTAAACGATTACTTAGATAACGACAGAGATGTCATCTTCGTAGTGTTATCGACGTATCAAGAAGATCATGGAAACTCGTTAAACGAAATACATGAATTAGTGCAACAGCAAGATTGGGGGAAGCTTCATTTTACGGTACACACACTGAAAGGCATATTAGCCAGCTTTGGTGAAAAAGAAGCCACGGTAGCCTTAGAACGGGTTGAGCAGAACACACTTAATAAACTCGCACCACAGGATAACGATCTTGACGTTATATATAGAGAAATAAAAATTATCAACCAACAAATAGATGGAGTACTCAGCACCTATTAACCACAGTGTTCGGTAATTCAGACAAGCGATAGCTAAACATAGAAAAGAGATCGAGTGTTCTGAATTATTTAAAGCCCTGTTCTTTGGCTTGTTTTTATATTTGAATTCCCAAAAGCACGCGTCTTAAATTCACCATGACTATTTAGAATCGACAACAGATTACACTGACTTTGCAAACGATTACACAATCAGAACGAAACACGTACTTTCAAACAGAAATCAGTTAAAAATTTGCACTAGGTTTTGTGACCACATCATATGAAATTACATTTTATTTGTTGGTAAAGAAGAAACTGTTACCTACACTCTAATGAAACAATACAATAGTAACTAAGTTGCATAAAACAGAACGTTCAGTCGGCTATATAAGGACAAGGAAATGAACAATGAAGGTTTTGCTAAGTTCCCAGGATTTATAGATGATTCTCCTATTAAAGACCACTTTTCTGCAAGTCGAGATCCCTACGCTCACTATCTGAAAGATATTGTGGGCATCGATTTGTTATCGCGTGAAGATGAATTATATTACGCAAAATTGAACCGTTCAGGCGACAAAAAAGCTCGTGACCTCATGGTCGAATCTAACTTACGTCTTGTCGTAAAAGTTGCCAAGAGTTATCTGAAGCGTAAAGGGAATAACTTTACGTTGTTGGACCTCATTGAGGAAGGCAACATTGGCCTGATCAAAGCCATTGACAAATACGACCCTGATCCGGGTTATCGGTTTTCAACATACGCAGTGTGGTGGATTCGCGAAAACATCGAATCCGCATTGATGAACAAAGGGCGTACTGTTCGGTTACCGGCTCACGTTTGCAAAGAAATAAATAACCTCGCATCAAAAAAACTTAATATGAGTAAAAAAATGAGTAAAGAGGTTTCTATTTCAGAGCTATCGGAAAATTCTGGTATTAAAGCTGAACGTGTTAACCAACTAGTCGCTTTAAGTGGCTTTATTGATGTCACAACAACGGTTGGTATCAATCACGTACCTTTAGTTTTAGAGCAATGTGAATGTGAACACATTCCAGATCCTCAGCAAGATTGTGAGGATCAATGTTTTACAGAAGCATTAGAGCAAATCATAAACACGTTACCACCTAGGTTACAGAAAGTCCTTATTCATCGTTTTGGCTTCTTCGAAAATAAGGTAAAAACATTATCTGAAGTTGGAGAAATGCTCGATATCAATGTTTCCAATGAGCGGGTAAGACAAATGCAAAAAGAGGCGGTGGAGAGGATTCAAAAGCGGCTTCAATTTGACGGTTGGGTGTAATTAAACCTTTTTCCTGCTCAGACACAAGATCAAGCTTTCATCAATATATTCGTCGCCTATAACTAGTTGTAGGCGCTAACAAGTATTGTCAATAAGACAACGAAACTTCATGACTACAATATGTGCTCTTCATATAAAACTCGCTCACCGCGTAATAGCAAGTAATTGACATAAGTAGTTTCTATACACTCTTGATCCCACACAGATAGAATTCGTTTGGCTGCGAAATAATAATCTCTGTTTCGCAATAACACTCCAACAGTATGGCTCAGTTTCTCAAAGCGGATTTGGTCGCTTTTCGAAATGTAGTGATCATCACTTTGAATAATAGGAGCTAAGCCATCAGCAAACCAATTATTTAAGATTTCCCGCATTTCCAATTCAGACTCAGGCACATCCACACTCGACAACTCGCGGTGTAGAGGGGGCGGCACGATGTACTTTGACGCTTGCGGTGAACTGACATATCGATACATGTCGTTCCTCCTTTTGTTTCGTCTTTATTATAGCTAAGAGCATTTTTATCAATTCTCAAGATTTTGTTGCTGGGTAATCCACATGAACCATAAAAAAGCCATGTAGAGATAACTCTACATGGCTTTATTCAAGCAAATTAACACAGGGCTCTAGAAATTAAATTGAGCTTTGGTCAAAATCGTTGCTTTGGTCGGTACCGGTTTGTGAATCTGAATCGTAGCTACCAGAGTCGTCCGTGAAGTCAACGCCTTGCTCTTGACCACCTGAACTTGTCCAGTCGCTGCTACCAGACTCCATACCGGCCATGTCTGCTTGCTGCTCTTGAGTAGAACCTTGCATGGTGTATTGATCATCGACTTCAACTGCAACAGAACCACTTGCACCGTCTATTGAGCTACCCAACTCGTCGTAACCTTGGAACTGGATCTCGCTAGTCCCTTCATAACCCTCAGGAAGTTCAACCGATACAGGCTGCTCCAAGTTGCCACTGACTGTAAAGCTACCGTCACCGTTATCCAACGCATTACTTACATTCGAGCCCTCAGGTAAGCCGGACATTTCAGCGTAATCAACGGATTCGTTAGCGATCACTTCATCTGGTATTGAGATAGATATAGTATCGCCCGGTGCCGCGGTTACATCTGCTGTGCTGTCTTCAGTTTCAGCATCTTGAGCTTGGTCATCAGCTTGTTGACCCACTTCCACTTGTTGCTCTTCTGTAGCTTGAGCCGCTTGAACTTGTGGTTCATCACTTTGTACTGAATCATCTTCAACTTGGATGCTTACGCTGTGACTTGATACTTCACCGCCGTCGTTAACTTCAACATTCATCGCTAAATTGCCATCGAAGTCTTCGTTCGGCCAGTAAGTCCACTCACCTTCGCCAGATTCCGCAAAGAAGCCAGCATCGTTCGCGTCTGCAACATCGACAACGTTTGCCGTATCGCTAACGCCTAACTCATCCGCCAATTGCGATTCTGTGATAGTTAATGAACCATCCCCCGCTAAGGCATAACCTTCACTTGCCGTTGCTTCATCGCCACCTTGAATATCTACGTTGAAAAAGCTCTCGATGCGATTTTCACCATCCGTCGCAATGAAGCCAACTTGAACATCTCCGGTGTAGTTTTCAGCAGGTGTGAATTGATAGTTACCTTGATTATCACTCTCTATCACGCCCTGACCTTCCATCAAGCTTACCGACTCAATGCTCAAACTATCGCCCTCTGCATCGCTCAGGTTCGCTAACATGTCTTCATCAGTAAATGACAAAGTGGCGTCCGCTGACATTTCTGTTGTCGTTATGCTGTTAACTTCTGGTGCTGCATTCTCTTGTGAATCGCCTTCTTTTACGACTACGCCTGTTTGCTCATCATGAAGCACACCATCTTTATCAATCACGTAAGCAATGTCTGCTTCACCAGTAAAGCCTGGAGCCGGTGTGAAAGTCCATGTGCCATCGCCATTATCGATAATTTCACCTTGGCTACGGTCTGCCAGATGAACCAGTTTCACTTCATCATCACCATCCGCATTCACGTTTTCAGCCAAGCCAATCAATTCATTAGTTGTTAAGATGATGGCGTCACCCGCTACCGTTTCGAAGTCACCTGAATCGATACCATCTTGGAACGCTTCTGGATCATCGCCGTAATCGACCGTTGTTGCGCTAACGGTGATAAAGAACTCACCACTGAAGTTTTCAGGAGGCGTCATTTGAATGTTTGAGATATCCCATTCGAACAGGTCTATATATTGACCCGGTTCGGTGATCATCACAGTGTTCACACCATCCGTCACTTCGAATCCGACAGGGAAACCGGTCATCACTAGGTTACTTAACGTTTCTGAATCGTCGACTAGACCAACGTTCAGTCCTAGGTGCCCCGTTTCATCTTCACCGAAGACTAACGGACCGTCATGGTCGGTTGTAATAACCGCGCCATCTGCGACTGGACGTACAAACACAGGAACATCAAGAACCGTTTCGAATTCTCCGTCACTTACAACCACTTGTAGATCAGACGTGCCAGAAAAGTCGCCGGTTGGTGTGAATGTCCAAGTTCCGTCACCGTTGTCAGTGAGCTCGCCGCCATCTTCACCGTCTGCGTTGATGATTCGTGAAACAACCAAGTCTGTAGTATCAATGTCACCGAACAGGTTCATCAAGTCGCCAGCATCGAAGGTGAACGCGCCATCTTCGTTTGTGGTCATCATTGCGTTACCGACATTAAATGGTGCGTCGTTAACTGGAATCACATCTACATTCAGTGAGCCCTCAACCACTTCTTCGCCATCAGTTGCTTGATATCCTAGCTCTACTAAGCCATTAAAGTCTTGAGTAGTGACTAAGTGATACATGCCGTCAGGCTGCTGAGTTAAGGTCGCATTCGCAGGAGATCGAACCGTGATGCTCTCAATACTGATCTCGTCACCATCAAGATCCGTCACTTGATCTGCAATGTAAGCAGGGTTAATCACCATGACCACATCTTCTTCGCCTTGCATTTCAATCGTTGGCGCTTCAGGTGCATCATTCACTGGCGTAACATCGATGTTGCCGTCGACCGAAATTGTCTCTTGGCCATCGCTAACGTTAAACGTCATTGGTACATCGCCATTGAAGTTCTCGTTCGGTGTGAATGACCAAGTACCATCTTCGTTGTCTAACAACTCACCCAAACTAGGGTCGATTTGTAGACCAGAAGCTGACAGCTCATCTGCGGTGTTATCGATATCCGTAGCCTGAGCCAGCAACATATCTTGAGTGATCAAAATGGTGCTGTCTTCTGCTGTAGTGAGTTTCACATCCTCAGATTCAGGCCCATCGTTTACAGCTAGAACTTCAATACCCGCCGTTGTGGTCGCTGTTGCACCATCGTCATCAATAACCGTCACATCAAGGTTGATGTCGCCGTTAAAGTTTTCGTTTGGTGCGAACGTTACCGAACCATCTTCATTTTGAACCAAGATACCGTCGGCACCCGAGTAGCTCACGCTATCAAGCGACACGTCACCGTCCACATCTGAGCTGTTGGCGATCAACTGCTCAGGGCTCAATGTGATGGTGCCATCTTCGTTCATTTGGTAAGACGTAGCGCCTGTCACTGGTGCATCGTTAACGTCTGTTACCGTTACGTCAATGTTTGCATCAACCGTCTCTGTACCGTCAGATACTGAGAAGTCCAGACTTACTTCGCCATTGAAGTTCTCGTTTGGTGCAAAGGTGTAAGTGCCATCGCCATTGTCGGTAAACACACCCTCTGCGCCCGTGTACGACACATCCGTGATAGACAGCTCATCACCATCTATATCAGACGCGCCCGCCAGCAGTTGCTCGTCTGTGAAGGTTAACGAGCCGTCTTCTTCAATGGTGTAAGCGACATCTTCAACCACCGCGATGTCATTCACTGGGTTCACCGTGAGATCAACGCCCGCTTGCACGGTTTCAACGCCATCAGAGACATCGAAGCTTAGGTCAATATCGCCATTGAAGTCCGCATCCGGCGTGATGGTGAATGAACCATCATCGTTGGCCGTCACCGTCGCGTTGTCACCCGCGGTTAAGTTGGCAGCCGTGAGATCATCGCCATCCACATCCGATGCTTGAGCAAGCAGTTGCTCTTGGCTTAGGGTGATTGAACCATCTTCATCCACTGAGTAAGCCAAGTCGCCCGCCACTGGCGCGTCGTTGACTGCGATAACATCTATTCCCGCAGTTGTTTGAGCGGTTGCACCGTCTTCATCTGCAACGGTGACATCTAGACTGACATTACCGTTGAAGTTTTCATTTGGTGCGAAGCTGTAAGTACCATCACCATTGTCAGTGAAGATACCGTCTGCGCCTGAGTAGGAAACGTCGCTAACGGATACATCACCTTCAATATCTGAGCTATTCGCAAGAAGCTGCGCTTCATTGACGGTAATCACGTTATCTTCGTCAACGCTGTAGGTCGTTGAACCTGCAACTGGCAAGTCATTAACAGCAATGACGTCGATACCAGCGGTTGTTTCAGCGGTTGCGCCATCTTCATCCATAACAGAGACATCAAGACTGATGTCACCGTTAAAGTTTTCGTTTGGAGCAAAGGTGTAAGTACCATCACCATTATCAGTGAATACACCATCAGTGCCGCTGTAGCTTACATCGCTGACAAACACCTCCCCTTCAACATCCGAGCTATTTGCTAAAAGTTGTGCATCGCTTAGGGTGATACTGCCGTCTTCTTCAACACTGTAAGTAGTAGAGCCAGCTACCGGTACGTCATTAATTGGAACAACTTGAACATCAATATTCGCCGATACAACATCAGTACCATCACTGACATCGTAAGTTAGGTCGATATTGCCATTGAAGTTTTCGTTTGGAGCGAAAGTGTAAGTACCATCACCGTTATCCGTAAACACACCATCGGTGCCTTCGTAGTTAACAGATTCAACAGAGAGGCCGTCGCCATCGATATCTGTTGTACCAGCCAGTAACTGCTCGTCAGTAAAGGTCAATGAGCCATCTTCATTGATGGTGTAGTCGTGGTCGTAAATAACAGAAAGGTCGTTAACTGCAGTTACGGTGACGTCTAGTTCCGCAGGAGTAACCCCACCGTTACCGTCATCCACGTTATAGCTAATTGAGAATTCACCGTTGAAGTTCTCTTCAGGAGTGATGGTGTAAGTGCCGTCACCATTGTCAGTGATAAGTGCATTCTCGATTGAGACGTCTCCAACACTCGGCTCGTTCCCCCCCGTATCACCAGAGTCGCCACCTTCATCACCCATTAGTAATTCAGAAATATCAATGCCGTTTACATTCGCTAATACTTCTTCTGACGTTGGTAACTCGAATGAGTTTTCACTACCCACATCTTGGCTTGGAACCACAACGCCATTAACGATATCAAATACGTGCCAGTGTTCGCCTGATGGGTTTTCTGGTAGTTCTGGGGTAAAGGTTTCAACTAAGGTATCACCAACAAACACCTGAACTTGCACATCTTCAACACCATCTACATCCCAACTTCTGTTGGTGTAGTTGTGTACTGAATAATGCATGTCAGCATCTTGATAATTTGGAATAGTGATGGTTTCTGGACCATTACCATTCGTATCATCAACATCTTGTTGGACGACATTACCTTCACCAAGGTCGTGGCTCATGTCGCGGTAGTAGATATGGTCTAACTCATTGCCCGTTTCTGTATCGTAAAGCCACAAGTGGTTATCCATATCTTGAGGGCTTTCACCCCATGTGACCACGATACGCATATCTGTTTCTTCGAGTACTTCAGATATTGCCGTCACGCCACCATTGGTATCTTCACCAGCTGGAACAAGGAAACTGCTGGTAATTGAGCCTTCTTGTTCAATAGTAACGCTACCTTGGTCAACAACAGGGCCATTCACGGAATAGTTACCAGATTGGTCTGTTACCGTTGTATATGAGTGACCTGCGTTATCGGTCAGTGTGACGTCTGCACCAACTACTGGGTTACCCGTTTCAGCATCTAGAACCGTTCCTATAACGGTCGTTTCATCGCCCTGCTCTCCAATAATCGCGGTCATATCATCGTCTTCGATATCAGTCGCGAATTGTAAAAGCTCTTCTTGGGTAATGGTGTACGAACCGTCTTCTTCAATGGTTATCGCCACATCAGCAGAGACAATCGGCGCATCGTTAACAGGATCAACCGTTAAGCCTAAGTTAGCCGCAATCGGTGTGTCACCATCGCTGATGCTGTAAGCCACATCAATGTAGCCATTAAAGTTTTCGCTTGGGGTGATTGAGAATGTACCATCACCATTATCGACAATCGTTGCATCGTCACCCACTAAGGTTAAGTCGGAAGCGACAAGGTCGTCGCCCTCAATATCAGCGGCATTCGCAAGTAGCTGCTCCTGTGTGATAGTGATGACGTTGTCTTCATCAACGTTTGCGTAAACATCAGATGTCGTTGGCAAGTCATTGACTGGATTTACCGTTAGGTCGGCGTTCGCCACAATTGACGCAGTGCCGTCCGAAATATCAAAGTTTAGGTCGATATTGCCGTTGAAGTCAGTGCCAGGTGTCACCGTAAAGGTACCATCGCCATTATCAACGACGGTCGCGTTATCGCCTGCACTTAGGTTGCTTGCCGTTAGGTCATCGCCATCTACATCAGCGGCTTGAGCAAGTAATTGCTCTTGGCTTAAGGTGATCGACCCGTCTTCATCAATGCTATATGCCAAGTCACCTGATACCGGAGCATCGTTAACAGGCAGAACATCAATGCTTGCGTTGGTCGCTACGGTTGCGCCTTCTTCGTCAGTAACGACAACATCAAGGCTTACATCGCCATCGAAGTTAGCGTTTGGTGCGAAGCTGAATGTTCCGTCACCATTGTCGGTAAAGATACCGTCTGAGCCTGTGTAAGTAACACTATCAATCGCCACTTCACCTTCGATATCAGAAGCGTTCGCCAACAATTGCTCTGCACTGATGGTAATAACTTCATCTTCGCTGACGGAGTAACTGGTTGAACCAGCGATTGGTGGATCGTTAACCTCAAGTACTGTAACACCTGCGGTGGTCGATTCGGTTGTACCGTCTTCATCGGTAACGACAACATCTAGGCTAACTTCGCCGTTGAAGTTTTCGTTTGGTGAGAAGGTGTAAGTGCCGTCACCATTATCCTCAAAGACACCGTCACTGCCAGTGTAAGTCACGCTATCGACTGCCACTTCCCCTTCAATATCTGAAGAGTTCGCGAGCAACTGTTCATTACTGATCGTGATTGAGTTGTCTTCATGTACAGTGTAAGACGTGCTGCCCGCCACTGGTGGATCGTTCTCTGGCGTCACGCTGACATCAATGTTGGCGCTGACTGTATCTGTGCCATCAGACACATCGAAACTGAAGTTCACATCGCCATTGAAGTTTTCATTTGGCGCAAAGGTATAAGTACCATCACCGTGGTCGGTCAGTACGCCATCACCACCTGTATAGCTAATACCTTCAACGGTTAAGTCTTCGCCATCAATATCGGAGGCACCGGTAAGTAGGTCGGCATCTGTAAATTGAAGCGTACCGTCTTCTGCAATACTGAACTGTTGATTTTGAGGTACTGGCAGGTCATTTACTGGGTTAACGGTTAGGTCTGCAGAAGCTTGAACCGTGTTAGTGCCATCAGAGATATCGAAGCTGATATCGATGTCGCCATTGAAGTTCTCATCTGGCGTGATGGTGAAACTGCCATCATCGTTTTGAGTAACGGTTGCATCACCGCCAACCGTTAGGCTGCTGGCTGTCAGGTCTTCACCTTCAACATCCGACGCTTGAGACAACAGCTGATCTTGGCTCAGTGTGATTGAACCATCTTCGTTAACGTTGTAAGCCAAATCACCGGATACTGGTACATCATTGATTGGCAGTACGTCAACATTGATGACGGTTTCAACCTCTGCACCATCTTCATCACGAATGGTCACATCAAGCTGAACTTGGCCATTAAAGTTCTCATTCGGTGCGAAGCTACAAGTGCCGTCACCATTTACCGAGAAGATACCGTCAGGGCCGTTGTAGTTAATACCAACAAGCTCAACATCCCCTTCTACATCAGAAGCATTCAGTAGCACTTGTGACTCACTGAAAGTCAGTACTGAGTCTTCATCAATGGTGTACGACGTTGAGCCTGCAACCGGCGGATCGTTCACTTCAAGAACATTGATACCCGCGGTCGTCACGTCAGTCGCACCATCTTCATCAGCAACAACCACATCCAGTGCAATTTCACCGCTGAAGTTCTCATTTGGCGAGAAGGTGTAAGTGCCGTTACCATTGATTTCGAGGACACCGTCGCTACCAGAGTAAGTCACGCTGTCTATGGATACATCACCTTCAATATCTGAAGATGTTGCCAATAGTTGTGCATCAGAAATGGTAATCGAGTTGTCTTCATTCACCGTGTAAGACGTTGAGCCCGCAACAGGCGGATCGTTCTCAGGAGTCACGCTAACATCAATGTTTGCAGACACGGTATCCGTACCGTCTGACACATCGAAGCTAAAGTTCACATCACCATTGAAGTTTTCGTTTGGCGCAAAGCTATATGATCCCTCACCCAAGTCAGTCAATACGCCATCAGTGCCTTCATAAGTGATGCCTTCAACCGTCAGGTTATCACCTTCAACGTCTGTCGCGCCTGTAAGCAGATCCGCGTCTGTGAACAGTAAAGTACCGTCTTCTGCAATACTGAACTGTTGATCTTGAGGCACTGGTAGATCGTTAACTGGGTTAACGGTTAAGTCTGCTGACGCTTGAACCGTATTGGTACCATCGGAGATATCAAAGCTGATATCAATGTCGCCATTGAAGTTCTCATCGGGCGTGATGGTGAAACTGCCGTCATCGTTTTGAATAACAGTGGCATTGCCACTAACGCTTAGGCCGCTCGCTGTCAGGTCATCACCTTCCACATCAGATGCTT